>CAZBEU010000481.1:0-3768 GCA_964491005.1 uncultured archaeon
AACCAGGGGATATACCTCGATAAATACGATACCCGTCTAAATCGGGTTCAAGATTATCATCCCAATCCAAATTAATTTGATACTCGCTTATAGAAGTGGCAATCAAACCTGTCGGAGGGTTTGGAGGAATAATATCTATTAAAGGATCTATTCCATAAATTAATAATCCATTATCATATAAAGGTATGAATTTTGTTATCCGATTATTATATAAAGTTAAATTTTGAAAAGACCAATCATTTGTAGGATCCCAACCAGAGGGGTCATTTGGAATCAAATTAAATGCAATTTCAGTTTGTACAACACATTTATCCAATCCTCCAGGAAATATTTTTGTACCAGATAAATCTACTATGATATAGTATATATCATCATAATAATGATATAATTCAGATAAGGAAGCATTAGCCCAAGGATCGACATAATTAAATGAAATCGAAAGATTATCTGTTGTATATCCTGCTGTAAATAATTCACTTAAATTTAAAAAGTATCTATAAGATAACTTATCTTTAATCTGAGCTGGCCAACTACCATGATTTACAATATCAATATGAATAACTGTACTTGTAGGTTGGTTTGAATTAATATTAGCATAACAATAATATTCTAAAAGACGTTCCTCTTGAGGGTTAAACCATGCTATAGGAAAATCATTATGTATATCACCTCCGAATAATAGTGACATTTTAGCTAAAGCTCCGATTAAACCAGAATTATAATCCAAAGCTACTTTATTATAATTACTTGTTCTATCATCATTAAAGTTATCATTTATATCTGGACCAGATATTAATGCACCATAGAGAATATGTCTGGTTTCATTTGGATATTGATTACGATTATTTCCCCATGATCCATGAGCAGTACTATGTTGAGGATTAATTGGAGGATTTATACCAAAACCACAAATATAGCTACTATTTCTTGGATTATTACCTAAAATATAATTTATTTGATTCTGACCAAAATTTGAATATATTGATATATTTAAAGGATTACATAAAGGATCATCACTCCATACAAAAGATAAAAAGGCAGCATTCGCAGAAAATCTCAGAAATCCTTCTCCAAAATTATTAAAATATACCAATCCTCCTCCTGTATAAGATATACCATTTATCCACCAATCTAAATTTCTTTCAATAGATTTAACAAAAGTTTGATTATAAGTTAATCTTGCAAGAAAGATCTGTGCCATATAATGCATATCATTCCATGAATGTGTAGATTTATATTTCCAGTATTGTCCTTCTCCTTGTTCTTTTTCCCAATGATAAGACGATAATAATGCATCATTTAGATAATTTGAATCATTAGTCTTCATATATAAAAGAACTCCTGCTGTCGATAATTCATCCCAAAATTCATTCTGTGTATTATATTTTGTACCTACAATAGAATTATAATATGTATCAGATTGAGCAGTCCAAGCTAGATTATAAAGATCAATTGCATGGTTTAGACAAATATTTGCATATTCATAATTAGAATTATTAAAAATTATTGATGCAAATGCAAGAGCTGCTGCAGTTGCTCCGCATACAGAAGACCCTCCATATGTAGAATTTACTTTATAAGCAGGACGAGATGATAATTCTTCAATAATTTCTACTGGAGCCCATATTTGGTCATCTTGCATAATATCTCCAACTTGAAAATAAAATTCATTAGAATTTGGATGACATTTTATAAAATAATCCGTAGCCCATTTAATTGTATTATTTAATTCTTCTAATTGATTAGTATTTAAAAATGCATTTTTATATTCATAAATGGCCCAAGCTAATGTAGTTACTGTTGAAGCCATAGGTAATCCAAATTTTACATTGCTACTACCATCATAAAATCCTCCTGTAAGGTCTAATCCAACATCTATTCCATCATTTAAACATGAATCTCCTCGCCAAATAACAGGATTATTTTCATTTAAATCTCCTGATTTTTGTTGTTTATAGAAATATATAGCTTTTTGTAGAGCTGCATAATAATTGTCCCAGTCTTCTTCAGGTGGGTCCCAATACGCATATTTTAAGTTTAAATCTTCATTTTTATAATTTTTATATTCATAAATAGGATTGATAGATAATAATTGATAAAAAACACCCAAGAGACTTGATAAAAAAATAACTGAAACAAAAAAACAAACCAACAACGATCTCTTTGCTTTTATTGATTTTCTTTTTTTTAAAATTAGTTTTTTATATATTTTCATGGTGGGATTATAACAGTAAATATATTTTATATAAAATGGTTATAAGGAATATTTTGAAAATTATTTAAGGAAAATTACTAATAAATTACTATATAGTAAAGTTATTCTTTTTTTTGTTCTTCTTAAAAAATATTTTGCATATAAAATTTAAATTAATCTAGTTTTTAAACCTTTATTTTCTAAGAGTTTTGTATTAAAATTAGAGTATTTAATATTTAAAATTTAAATATATCTTGAGAATTTTTGCTATTGGAATTATTAGATAAAATTATAATGAAAGAAAAGGATTATATTTTAATTATTTATAAGAAATAATACCTTCAAATCTAAAGGAGATATTTAGAATATAATTCATTGAAAAATTAGAATTCTGATATATAAGTATAAGAATAAAATTTTGAAATAAATTGAGTATAAATGAGAATTTATTTTAATTTAGTAAAGAATTCATGTGATTTATTCTTTTTTGTAATAAACTACGTGTACCTATGTCTTTTCTATGAAATAATTTCCCTTTTATAAATCCAACTCCTTTTTCAGCCATATTTTCAGCTTCTTCTAATGAATTAGATATACCTAATACACCCATTGCCCTTGAACTAGTTGTAAAAATATTTTCTCCTTTTTTATAAACTGAAGCATAATAGTATCTGGCTCCGATTTTAGATATTTCTTTATCGTTGATTTCTACTAATTCATCTTTTTTTGGTGATATTGGATATCCTTCTGGAGCCAAATATTTACAAACTGTAGCTTTTTTTTCAAATTCTATAGGAAAATTAAGATTTTCATTAATAATTCCTTTACAAATATCTAAAAAATTAGTTTTCAAAAGTGGAAGGATATTCATTGCTTCAGGATCTCCGAATCTGGCATTAAATTCAATTATCTTTATTCCATCTGAAGTTTTTATAAATTGCCCATATAGAAATCCTTTATATTTAACACCTGTTTCAACCCTTATTGCATTTACTACTTCTTTCATATCATTCAATGCATTATTGATATCATCTCTAGTAATAAATGGAAGTAAATGATCTTCTATAGAATATGATCCCATTCCCCCTGTATTCGGACCTTCATCATTTTCAAAAGCACGTTTATGATCTTGGACAAGAGGAGTTCCAATTACATTTTTTCCATCAACAAATGTTTGTAAAGTAAATTCTTCTCCATCAATTTTTTCTTCAAATATAAAACTATCATGATTTTTGATGATTTCTTCGCAATAAGTTAAAATATCTTCTTTAGAGAAAAGATGATCTCCATATACCTTGACTCCTTTTCCTCCTGTTAATCCATCTGGTTTTACAACTATTGTTTCTTCACCATTACTATCTATATATTCCTCTACACCATCTAATGAGTTAAATTTTTTAGATTTAATATTTGATTTTATATTATATTTTTCTAATAGTTCTCTCATAAAAATTTTTGAACCCTCAATTTTAGCTGCTTCAATTTTAGGACCTACACATGGAATTCCATTATCTTCAAGTTTATTTACTATTCCTTTACATAAAGGATCTTCAGGTCCTATAACCACGAAATCA
>CAZBEU010000482.1:0-2782 GCA_964491005.1 uncultured archaeon
GGAGATGGAGATCAAGGGACTTCTTTAATTAATTGTAGGAGTAAAAAATTTCTAAGTAGAATAAAAGAATTTTTTAAAATTAAATTTGATATAAAATATAAAGAAAATAAAGGAGGATATATAGATAATAGATTTGTTAAAGGATCTGTATATAGATTAACTTTGGGAGCAGATTTATTTAGTAAAATGCTAAATAACTATAAAAAAAGTATGCCTAGAAAAAGAATTCGGTTACAAACTAGTATAGAAAAAACTGAGTGTGCTATTAAATTAGCAAAAGAAAAAATCAAATTTAGATTTTCAAAAAATGACTTAGAAAATCTTATCTGGTTAATGCCCCATAGTAAAATTGCAAAATTACATAAAAAATTCTTTGGGATATCAATAAATAGTCATTTGGTTGGTGATTATTGCAGAAAATTTAAAATTGAAATTCCCCCACTTGGTTATTGGAGTCGGAAAGAAAATATAAACAAATAAATATTATATTATTGAATGAAAAAAAAAAGAATAGAGCTTATAGAATTGGACAAACCAAAAATGTTAATGTCTATAAATTTATTACAATTGGAACCATTGAAGAAAAGATTGATGAACTTATCGAAGAAAAAAAGGAATTAGCTGATTCAATCATAACAAGTGGGGAATCTTGGCTTACAAAATTAGATAATACTAAGATAAAAGAATTAATATCGTTAAATTTATAAAAAGATGGTGAGAGAAAACTGAGAGATTTAAAAAATTATAACAAAAAACCAAAGGATGAGAATTTTACAACTGATAAAAAAAAGAAACAAGCAGAAATAAATCAAATTAGAAAAGATTTGAATAATTATGCGAAAACACCTTGGGGCAAAGAATGGATCTATTCTATTTTAAAAATAGGCCGTCCTTATAGAATGAAGCGTGGAATTCAATATGCAAAAGAGGAAGAAAGAATCAATAATTTAATTATAAACAAGGGTCAAATATTTGCATTAGTTCAAGGAACTGCACCAATGCCTTATAGAGTTAAAATCAATTTTAATATAATTTCTCAAGATACTTGGGTGAATATTATATCCGAAATTGGGCAAAATTTACTCAATTTATTATTATTATTACAAGGTAAATTAACTGAGGAGATTATTAAGATTTTCGAAAAGAATGATCAATCATTATTTCCTAAAGTCAATGAAGTCCTAAATTCCTCTTGCTCTTGTCCTGATAAAGCAATCCCTTGTAAACATATTGCAGCAACAATACTTTATATTTCAAAAGTATTAGATTATAACCCTTTAATTTTACTTAAGATTAGAGGCAAAACTAAAAAAGAATTATTAAAAGAATTAAAAATTGGCGTTCGTAAAGAAGGGTTGGAAAACACTTCAAATGTCAATATTAAGGAAAAAAGAGATAAAGATGAAAGTCATGATTTTAACGTTCCTAAATTGAATATTGAAGAAATTAAAATTAAAAATAATTTATTTGAAAAGAAGAATGAAATAACTTTTCATTTCAAAAAACCTGGAAAATATATTGAAATATTAGAAAATCTAGGATTACCAGATAATTTGGAAAATCCTAAAGAATTTTCAATTGTTTTAAGGAATATTTATAAAACAATAATAAATGAAATTTATAAAAATTCTATGAAAAAAGTTTAAAAAATTTTTTATTAATACTTATTTTAAAATTGGTTTTAAACAGATTTAAATTAAAGAATTAAAATTATTATTTTAAGAGTTTAGATGAATAAATAGAATTGGATATTATGGAAAGTAAATTAGACATTATTTTAAAGAATTATGTTAATAATGTTGAAGGAATTATAGCTGTTGCTATTTTTGATAAAGATGGATTATTAATTGCTTCAGAACATAAGGAGGGAACTGGAGGTGACTCTGATGCTATTATGGGTGCAATATCATCGATGATTGATAGTTCTATTGATAGAATTAAAAAAGAATTTAATACAGAAGTTGGATTTTTTAATATCACTTCAACTGGAGATAAGAAGTTTGCTTTTTGCTCAAAGGGTCAGAATTCAATATTGACTACTCTAGCTCAACCAAATACTTCAGATGTAGAATTAAAGGTATTTTCTGAACATATTGCAGTTAAAATAGATTTATTATTAGATAGAAACGAAAACATTAGTTTAGAAATACCAGATATTATCAAACTCCTTTCAAAAACTCGTAGTGGTAAATTTCCTGAAGGAGATTTTGCAACAAAATTAGTATTAATAGGTGATTATCGAGCTGGTAAAAGTTCATTGATTAGGAGATTTGTACATCAAAAATTTAAAGAAAATTATACATCAACAATAGGAGTAGATATTACTAAACACACATATAAACTATCTGATAAAACAATGGTTAATTTTATTATTTGGGATGTCGCAGGACAATCAGATTTTTTAACTTATAGAAAGAATTTTTATAATGGAGCCCATTGTGCTATGATAGTATTAGATCGAACAAGAGAGGAGACATTAAAGAATGTGAAAAAATGGTATAATGATATTACAAACTCATTAGAAGAAAAGCTCCCTATGATAATAGTAGGAAATAAAAGTGATTTATTAGATAATATTGTTATTCAAGAAAAGGATATTAAAGCCATTGCTGATGATTTGGGTTTTAATTATATTCTAACTTCTGCCAAAACAGGAGAGAATGTTCATGATGCTTTTGCATATATGGCAAGTAAGGTACTAGAAAGATTATAACCTTCAAATTATTTATAAAAATCTAGCAATTTCTATTCTAATTATTAATCTTTTTTCTCAAAAAGAACA
>CAZBEU010000483.1:0-13560 GCA_964491005.1 uncultured archaeon
ATATAAGAAGACTGTAATGATTTATTAATTCATACAATCAGACTCAATTCATCCCATTCTTTAAGGAAGGGGTCTTCTTGAGGCTCAAAGGATAAAAAATAAACATATATTATGATATGTCAATTTGGAGATAGTCCATGGATTTTAATTTCAATTACATTTTTTGAATTAGTTTTTCTTATTATTCCCCCATTTATTGCTTCCAAAGTTGAACATAATACGTTAAAAGAACAGCTTATTGATCTGGGTTTTTCAAAATCAAATGATTCAGTATTAGAAAAAGTATTAAAAATAATTTCTGGATTTGGTTTAAGTATTATATTTGTAGTATTAGCTAATTATCTCCATTTTTTTTTTACATATATTTCAGAATTGATCTATGGAATTGATTATGTTGATACTGCACAAGAAGGTATTATATCAACAAGCCCAATAAATCCCAATTTTTTACAATTAGTAATTATAATTTTTCAGCAAATTTTGATAATAGGGCTCTGTGAAGAAGCATTCTTTAGAAGTTTCCTTATAAGAAAACTCAATAATAAATTCAGATATTCATTTTGTATTATAATTTCATCTTTATTATTTGCCTTTTATCATGTTCCTCCATTTATTGTACCTTGGTCAACAATAATTACATATTTTGGATATTATTTTACTTTTGGGGTAATATTATCAATAATATTTCTTTTTTATAAAAAATCATTGTTACCGGTTATAATCTCTCATGGATTTTTTAATAGTTTCTTAATAATGATCTCATTTTTTAATTGATCTTATTAATGAAATATATAAAAACTAATAACAATCAAAATAATTTTATTCCCATTATTACTTAGATATCTTAAGATTTTTTACCAAAGAAATCATTTGTAATATTATTAAAAATTTTTATTTACTATTAATGAAACAATCCCTATTTTTAGTTGAGAAGAAATTTCATTTTTCAAAAAAAATAAGATTGTTTTTCATATGTGGTAAGAAATTTGACAGACTTTGATTATACCTTTAAAGTAATGATGGTTGGTGATGCGTCCGTTGGTAAAACATCACTTACTATTAGATTTATTTCGGGATCGTTTTTAGAAGATCTTAAACTCACTATTGGAGTGGATTTTTATAGTAAAATTATGTCTTATAACGATAAAAGGGTCAAATATCAAGTCTGGGATTTTGGTGGAGAACAAAGATTCAGATTTTTATTACCACAATACTGCAGAGGTGCGAATGCAGCTTTTTATCTTTATGATATAACAAATCCAGTAACTTTAGAACATTTACCGGATTGGACAAGTATTATACGTGAACATGCGGGTGATATACCAATTTTTCTAATTGGTTCCAAACTTGATTTAGATCAATTTAGAGGTATCACAAAAGAAGAAGGGATCAGAGGTAAAGAAAAATATAATCTAACAGCTTTTATAGAGCTTTCCTCAAAAACTGGAGAAAATGTTGAAAAAGCATTTAAAGATCTGACTGAGGTTTTATTCAATAAATATGTATATATTAATAAAAGAGAACTTTAATGAATAATTATTAATTTGACCCCTAAATCATGTAAATTCAAAAATTTTATATAATTATATAGCGATTATAAATGTTACATGAAAAACTAATGCTATATAAGGAATAATATTTGCAGATTAAATTTGCGTCTTTAATAATTCTTGTTGGAATACTAGGGGGAATTGGAGCATGGATATTTAGATTAGTTATCATTTTTATCTATGATCTTTTTTATTTAGAGCCTCAAAAATTATTTGATGGAACAAATATTGAACTTTTATCTTGGCTTCCATTTCTCATAGCTCCCATTATTGGAGGTATAATTGTTGGATTATTAACTTCAAAAATATCTAAAGAAGTTAAAGGTTCTGGAGTTCCTGAAATTATCGAAGCAATTCATGTTAATGAAGGTAAAATGAAAATGAGGATACCTTTTATAAAAATTCTTGCTTCTGGTGTTACAATTGGTTCTGGTGGTTCTTCGGGTAGAGAAGGTCCAATTGTACAGATTGGAGCAGGCTTTGGATCGATCATTGGACAAAAAGCTAATTTGGAATCTAAGACCTTAAAAATACTCGTCTCTGTAGGTGCTACTGCAGGAATTTCTGCGACCTTTAATAGTCCTATCGGTAGTGTTTTTTTTGTCTGTGAAATAATTTTAGGAATTTATTCTCTTTCATTAATAATTCCTCTTCTTGTTGGCTCATCAATAGGACTAATTATAAGATATCTTATTATTGATACTAATATCATATTCAATAATATTCCGATGATTGGACTTAATAATTATCTTTTTTTTCCCTTTTTTATTCTATTAGGAGTTTTTATGGGAATTATATCCGCATATTGGATAAAAATATTCTATAAATCTGAAGATAAATTAAAATTTTTTTTTGAAAAAACTAAGATTCCAGAGGGCTTTCAACCGGCTATAGGAGGGTTATTTGTTGGAATTATATTAATGACCATATATTTAGTAACTAACGACCAATGGAATAATTATTCAATGATGGGAATAAATTACATGCCCATGGATGCTGTATTCTCTGGATATTTACTTCAAGGTCCTATATTAATAGTATTATTTATCATTAGTATTCTTTTAATTTTAAAAATAGTTAATACCATTTTTACTATCATGTCTGGAGGATCAGGAGGTATTTTTGGTCCGACTATATTTATCGGATTAATGTTAGGTGTAATTATTGCTTTAATTTTTCAATTTATCTTATTTCTTCCAGAGACAGAAGTTATATTATTTTCAATTATAGGTATGGCAAGCTTTTTTGCAGGGACTGTTAGAGCTCCATTAACTGCTATTATTATGACTGCTGAATTAGTTGGTAATTATTTATTAGTTGTTCCCTTAGCCATTTCTGTGATTATAAGTATTATTATTTCTAAAAAATTTCAGAATGAAAATATATATGTTCGAAAACTTACCAAACGTGGTTCTAAGATTATTTTATTTTAATACATTATTTATTAGTTTGGTCTCAATCAAAGATTTTGAAATATCATATAGGATTTATTATTTTTCATGATTTGAAACAATAAAAAAAGTATAAACTAAACTGTTATAATATCTTTATATTGTTCATTATGTTTCAAGAGTATAAAAACAATTTTTAAAAGTATAACACTTTAAAAAAATAAAAAGGTTTATAGTTATTAGACCAATTCTTTCTCTAAAATCTTTTCAAATTCTTTGTCTGAAACAAATCCCTTATTCTGCATAATATCAATAATGTTTTTAATAACATTTGGCGCGCATTGAACTTCGGATATTTGTGTATAAAGTGCATCGATTGTATTAGTTAAATCATTGACTTTATCAATTTTAGCTTCTAAGTCTTTTTCTAATTTCTGTATGATATGATCTTTACTGATTATTGCTCGATTTAGATCTTGTTTTGTAATTCTTATTTGTTCATCTTTTACCATCAATTCTTCTTTTATTCTTCTCATTTCTTTGTTTGATTCTGGAATTGTTTTTTCAAAATTGTCAATCAAGTTATCTAATCTTTCATTTATTTGCCCAATTTCAGATTTATTTATTGTAAATTCGTTTATATGTTCTGTTTGGAATTTATGTAGTTCTAATTTTATATTGTCAATATCTTGAGATATTCTATGCATTGTTAAGGTATTTGAAAAATCTTCTTTTTTAGGAATTAAAGTTGTTGCTGATTTTATTTTTGGTAGAGGACCTTCATAATATTTTAATTTTTTATCTTTTTTATCTAATTCATCTTTAGTTTTCTCTAATTTTTCTTTTAAGGTATTAATATTTACTTTTAGGTCCTTTTCGTTTGTCGAAATTCTATCGATTATTTCTGTAAAATTTCTTTCTGTCATTAAGTATTTTTCTTTTGATTTATTCAATTTTTCTAAGAATTGTTCAAGATCATCTTCCAAATCAGAGATACGTTCTTTTAATTTTAATAGATCTTTTCCTTTTATTTTTTGGCAAGAATTAGGTCTTGAATATGCTTTTTCCCAATTGATACTAATAATAAATCACCAAATTTGATTTAGTATTTTTAATAAGTAGTTGAAGTATAAATATTACATTCTAATTAATAAATTTATATTAATTATTTATTATATTTCTTTGGAAATTCAACAAATAATTGTATAATTATATTGAAGAATGATCTTTTTTTTTTAATTATATACAATAAATAAATCTATTATATTAGAAAATAAAATATATTAAATTTAGAGTATTTTATCTTTTATTAAATATTCCAATTAATAATAATTGGACACATGAATAAACAGAAATACTAGATAGTTACTATCTTCTGATCACAAACATCATTAATACAAAATAGTCATTCATCAAATCATTCAATAAACTTCACTAGTAAAAAATTTTGTTTCTATCAATGAGTAATTTTTTTGTCGAATAAAATTAAGTGATATTTTTGCTCAGTTTAACCAACACATTTATATATAACAAATACTAAAATAAATATAAGATAATAAAAATTATCTAAAAAATAATTACATTAAATTATAATATAAGTGGAGGAATGAATAAAAAATGGGAGCATTTGCTTGGAGCCCACTAAGGGCATTAATGAAGAAAGCTGGAGCAGAAATTGTAAGTAGAACCGCAGTTGATAAATTAATGGACTACTTAGAAGAATATGCTAAAGAACTAACTACATGTGCTTTAGATATTGCTAAACACTCAGGACGTAAGAAAGTTACTTCTCAAGATATGAAAATTGCTATCGATCTAATAGTTTAAAGTTTCAGCTTAAATATTTTTTCTTTTTTTTTCTTTTATGTTTATAAAATTCAAAACATTATGTAATTAAAATAGAATAAATTCCTTTTTTATCTGATTCTAACCATAAAATTTTTATTTTTTACTTGATTAACACTCATACAGTGGAGAACTTATTAACTGATTTTTTAATATATTATAATTTTAAAAATACAAATAAGGATGCTTTCTTTTTATGAGTTATACATTCTCAAGAACAAAATTAATTGAAAAAATAAAATTTGGTCTTCTTAGTCCTGATGAAATCAGAAAAATGTCATCTGCAAGAATTATAACAGCAGATACTTATGATGAAGATGGTTTACCTATTCCTTCTGGCTTAATGGATCAAAGGTTAGGTACTATAGAACCAGGACAAAGATGTCAAACATGTGGTAACCTAGTAAGTAACTGTATGGGACACTTTGGTCATATTGAATTGGCAAGACCAGTTATCCATGTAGGATATTCTAAAAAGGTATTAAAAATTTTACGGTCAATTTGTCCAGAATGCTCAAGATTGATGCTTTCTGAGGAAGAAAAAGAAAAACTTCGACAAGAACAAATTACTCATCGTAAGATATTTGCTGAAGGAGATGAAGAAATCACAAGACTTGTTTTTAAAAGAGCAAGGAAAAATAAGGTATGTCCATATTGTGGTGCTAAAAAAAAAAAGATCATTTTAGAAAAACCTACAACTTTTTATGAAGAAGAAGAGGTTAAAGGGTCACGAAGATTGACTCCAATCGAAATACGAGAAAAATTAAAGAAAATGATTGATGTGGATCTTCGAATACTAGGAATTTCTCCACAGAATGCAAGAATGGAATGGGTTGTTTTTACCGTATTGCCTATTCCTCCTGTATGTGCAAGACCATCAATAACACTTGATAGTGGAATACGTTCTGAAGATGATCTTACACATAAACTTGTTGATGTTATAAGAATTAATCAAAGATTAAGAGAAAATATTGATGCAGGAGCGCCTCACTTAATCGTAGAAGATTTATGGGAATTATTACAATATCATATTACAACTTATTTTGATAATCAAGTATCTGGAATCCCTCCTGCCAGACATCGTTCTGGTAGAGCATTAAGAACATTAACTCAGAGATTAAAGGGAAAAGAAGGTAGATTTAGAAGTAATCTCAGTGGAAAGCGTGTTGACTTCTCGGCAAGAAGTGTTATTTCTCCAAATCCCCATATAAGTATTAATGAAGTAGGAGTTCCACGTAAAATCGCAAAAATCTTAACTATTCCAACAAATGTCAACGATTGGAATATAGAACAAATGAAACAGTTAATCTTAAATGGTCCTAATATCCATCCAGGAGCTAATTATATTATTAGAAATGATCGAAGAAGAATAGATTTACGATATGTTAAAAATAGAAAAATAATAGCTGATATGGTTGCTCCAGGATTCACGGTTGAAAGACATCTTAATAATGGAGATTTAGTTCTTTTTAATAGACAACCTTCTCTGCATAGAATGTCTATTATGGCTCATGAAGTAAAAATTATGAGAGGTAAAACCTTTCGCTTAAATCTCACCGTTTGTCCGCCCTATAATGCAGACTTCGATGGAGATGAAATGAATCTCCATGTACCTCAGAGTGAAGAAGCAAGAACAGAAGCAGAGTTATTACTAAAAGTACAAGAACATATATTATCACCTCGTTTTGGCGGCCCCATCTTAGGAGGAGTACAAGATTTTATTTCTACTATTTTCCAATTTACAAGTAAGAATTCAATTTATAATATTAAGGATACATTAAAATTACTTTATATGGGAAATATTTTTGATTTACACCCTGATTTTGATTTAAATAAAATTGAACCTTACATAAAAGAACCCGAACCAATGTACTCTGGTAAACAAATTTTTAGTACATTATTACCAGAAGATTTGAATATAAGAGTAAGATCAAAATTCTGTAAAAAATGTTTTATTAAGGATGGTCAAAGCTGCAAAGAAGAAAAATGCGAATATGATGCTTATGTAACTATCAAAAATGGACATTTAATAGCAGGTACAATTGATGAAAATTCATTTGGAGCTATGCAATCAAATAGTATATTACAAAGGATAATCAAAGATCATGGTAATGCAACAGGAAGAGAATTTTTAGATAATTCTACAAGAATGCTTCTATATGTTATTAGACTTAATGGAATCACAATGGGACTCGATGAAGTATATATTAAAGGGGAATCTCATGAACATATACAAAAAGTATTACATGATGCAACTGAAGAATCGAAAAGACTAATTAAAGCATATCGAGAAAATGATACGAAAACCCTTAAAAGAGCTCCAGGACGTTCATTAAAAGAAACATTAGAATTAAGAATCCGGCAAGTTTTAGCTGAAGCAAGGAAAAAAGCTGAAGAGTTAGCAACTCATTTCATAGGCGATGAAGCTCATTCTGTTATTATGACAAAATCAGGAGCAAGAGGAAATATTTTAAATCTCGGTCAAATGTCTGCTGTTGTCGGTCAACAAGCTATAAGGGGTGAAAGAATTAATAGAGGGTATTCATCAAGAACACTCCCACACTTTAAAGTTGATGACCTCACACCTAAAGCCAGAGGCTTTGTAGAACAATCATACCGCAACGGACTTGAACCTGCGGGCTTCTTCTTTCATGCTATGGGTGGTAGGGAGGGTCTGGTTGACACAGCGGTCCGAACAAGCACAAGCGGCTACATGCAACGCCGATTGGTTAATGCTCTACAAGATATGGTAGTAGAGAATGATGGAACCGTTCGAAATTCAGATAAAAATATTATTCAATTTGAATTTGGTGATGATTCAATTAATCCTCAACATACTGATCATGGGGATGCTGTTAATTTAGATGTTTTATTACTTAAAGCAAAGACTTTAGATCTTGATGAAATCAGAAATATTAAATCTAAAAAATCTGTAAAAACTTCTAAAACAGTAGAAATTGAGGAAAAGACCCCTCAAGCACCATTAAAAGCTAAACCAAAACCAAAGACCACTCCTAAAAAGCCAAAGACAGAAAAATCTCAAGATTTACCAGATGAGGATGAATTACAGCAACAATTCAAAGACGAGACTGGAAAGAATGCTGTTTGGAGAGGAAAAGTTACTCAACAATTTATTGAATGGAAAGAACAAAATTATGGGATTAAAGAATAATTTTAAGAGGGAAATTAAAAATGGCAAAAATGACAACTCAATTATTGAATAAATCTTTAGAAGAACTTCAGAATGATGGAATTCCTGAAGATTTAATTAATAAAATAAGAAATAAAATTAAAGATGAAGATCTAGAAGAAGAGCAACTTGAATATCTTCTAAATAAGGTTTATATTAATTTTAATAATGCTATAGTAGAAACTTCTGAACCTGTTGGGACCGTTGCTGCTCAATCTATTGGAGAACCTGGAACTCAAATGACTCTTAGAACCTTCCATTATGCAGGAGTAGAGGAATTTTCAGTAACCCAGGGATTACCTCGCCTCATTGAGATAGTGGATGCACGTCGTTTCCCTAGTACGCCCCAGATGACAATATATTTAGATTCCACGCATCGTAGTGATGAAAAAGAAGCTATAAAAGTCCATAATAGGATTGAACAAATAAGAATTGAACAAATAAGTTCAGAAGTCGATTTAGATTTTGTAAATTGGAATATTATCATTAATTTAATACCAAAAATATGTGAAAAGAAAGGAATTGATGTTGATTCCATACCTGAAATTTTAAAACGATATAAAAAAAAAGGGTCAATTAAAAGGGAAGGAAATAAAATTATTGTTGATCCTGGTATTGAAGACTTACAACAACTTCAAAAATTACGTGAAAAAATACTAAAAAAAGTTGTGAAAGGTATAAGAGGTGTAAAAAGAGGTTTACTTACACCAGGAGATGACGGGAAAGAATGGGTAATAAAAACTGAAGGTACAAATATGGTTGGAGTTGTTCAAATAGAAGGTGTAGATATTTCAAGAACAGTTTCAAATCACATCCATGAAGTTGAGAAATTATTTGGAATTGAAGCTGCAAGAAGTTTAATAATCGAAGAAGCTAAAAAAGTACTTGAACAACAAGGTCTTGATGTTGATTTGAGACATTTGTTAATCCTTTCTGATTTAATGTGTACGACAGGATCCATTCAATCTATAGGAAGACATGGAATATCAGGAGCAAAATCAAGTGTTTTTGCTAGAGCTGCTTTTGAAGTTACAGTAAATCAATTGCTTGATGCAGGACTTTATGGTGAAGAAGAACGCTTGCTAGGAATTCCAGAAAATGTTATCGTAGGACAAGTATGTCCTATAGGAACTGGACGTGTTTCCGTTCAATTTGATCTAGATAAAAACTTAGAAATTCTGAAAGCTAAGAAATAACCCAAAAAAATTAAAAGAACAAAACATTTTTTTTATTTACTTATTAAATTGTATTAATTATCTACTAAATGAAGAATCATGGCAAAGAAAAATAATAAACCGATGGGAATTGATTTATCAAGGAAAAAAGAAAAAGGTTTCGATATAGACGTAAATATAAAGGTTGCATTGAAAACCGGTAAAGTTGTATATGGAAAAAACCAAGTATTAAAACAATTAAGAGAAAACCCATATAAAATGTTAATTGTTGCAAATAATTGTTCTGAAGATATTATGAATGAGTTAAATCATCACAACAAAATATCAAAAACTAATATTCATATCCATAAATATAAAGGTTCAAGTTGGGATCTCGGGCTTGCTTGTGCTAAACCTTATATGATAAGTGTAATTGGAATACATAATTTTGGAGATAGCGATCTGAAATCCTTAATAAATAGAAATAATTAAATATAAAACAATATACGAAACGTTGTAGTTATGATTAAGAAAAACATAAAGATTGATAGACAATGCATGGAATTAATTAGTCTTTTCAATAATATTTCTGGTGCTATAATAAAGGATTGCATTATATATGATTCCCCTGAAAGTTATGGAGAAATTATTATTTTCCTTGTTAAAAAAGATGATGTAGGTAAGGCTATTGGTAAAGATGGAGAGCATGTAAAAGATTTAACCACAAAACTTCAAAAAAAAATTGATGTTATTCCTTTTTCTGAAAAGCTCGAATTATTTATAAAATATATATTAAATACTACAAAAAATTCAATAAAAGTAAATAGTATTGAAGTAAAAGAAGGTAAAAATTTTAAAAAAACTGTCATCATATCAGTACGCCCTCAAGATCGAGGAAAAGCTATTGGAAAAGAAGGCTCAATGATAAGAAAAGTCAAAAAATTAGTAACACGACATTTTGAAATAGATAATGTGATAATTGATACCCGTCCTTTACATTAATTTTATTTATTCATTTGAATATTAAAGACTATTTTTATATTTACAATTTTCATTCCAATAAAGCATAAAATTCATTTAAAGATATTAATTACGAAATTTAATCTATAATTTTCATTATTACCTACACATTTTTATCTTTTTCAATAATTTTAAGTTAAAAGAAATATTTACAGAAATATAAAAAAAAATTTTATATTTTAAGGTTTAATTTGATATGCCAAAAGGATTATATGCTGCACGAAAACTTAAAGCAAATAGAAAAAAGTTCCGTTGGTCAAAGACAAAATACAAAAGAAAAAAACTGAAACTAAAACAAAAAGTTGATCCTTTAGAAGGAGCACCTGCAGCTTCTGGAATCGTTTTAAAAAAGGTTGGAAGAGAGAGCAAACAACCTAACTCTGCAATTAGAAAATGTGTTCGAGTACAATTAAAGAAGAATGGTAAATCTATAACTGCTTCATTACCTGGAGATGGTGCCTTGAATTTTATCGAAGAACATGACAGAGTTATCGTTGAAGGAATCGGAGGCGCTAAAGGTAGAGCTGTTGGAGATTTACCTGGAGTAAGATGGAAAGTGACTAAAGTTAATGGAGTAAGCCTTGAAGCTTTAATAAAAGGTATTAAAGAAAAACCAATCAGATAAGTTTCTTTATTACAATTTCTAACTTTAAACCTATATCATTATTATTTATGTCTATACAAGATTAAAATAATCCCCAATTTATTTCTGATAAAATTGCTATTCATTAATAGCTTTTTTATAGATATACTATCTATTTTTAGTAATAATTTAAATACTAAGTTTAAGTTTTATTTCTTAATAAAAAGACAATCTTTAGGAAATAAATGCTTTAATGCCAGTAAATTGGAATATAGAGGTAATTTCTGCTCTAATAGGTTTTTTTTTCTTTTTGGGATTTAGTTTGTTATTTCTATATCTATCAATAAAAAATAAAAATAAGATTCATTTTTCATTGTTTTTTGTCTTTCTAATTTTTACATTCTTTCATATCCTTGAAGCAATGGCTTACCTTTTTCTCAATTTTGAAATTAAACGTTTAAGTGCTATCATGTATTCATTGGGATTGTTTACATTAATCCTAATTGTGGATTTTATTTCTAAAGACAAATTAACTTTTTGGAAAAGTATATTATCAAGTTTTATAATAGGTTGCACTATTATATTAGCATTAATTCCAGAAAATATTATTTTTTACAATCATAAAATTTTTGGATATCCTACTTTAGCTTTTTCGGGTTTTTTAAATTATATTAATATTTTTGCATTATTTTTAGTTCTAACTCAATTATTTCTATGGTTTTTTAAAGTGTGGAGAAAATCTCCTTCTGAAGTAAAAAATCAAGCGTTCTTTCTTTTTATTACCGTTCTATCTTTCTTTATTTCTATAATTATCATATATTTAACAGGTTTATGGTTGATAATCCCTATAGGTTATCTTATTGCGGCAGGATTAATTTCTATCATTATTATAATTGTACTTAGATATCCAAAACTTTTACATATTTTATCCTTTTCTACATATAGAATCATAGTACTTTCAAATGATTCAGGAAATCCATTATTTAATTTATCATGGAGTCTTAAAAGTAAAGATCCTGATGAAGAACAAATAATACTTGCTAAATGGTTGCCAATTATCCAACATTTAGATACTAAATTCGAAGATTCAATAAAAGTATCAGAAATTATACTTAAAAATAATATATTACATTTTAAACGTGGAGAATATATAACCGCTATTTTTCTCTGTAAAACTTCTACTCTTGCACTTAAAAATGTGTTAAATAACTTTGTTGAAGGTTTTGAGAAAAAATATAGCTTATTACTCAAAACAGGTATGGATAATAATTCTTATTATAGTGATGCTATTGAATTAATTGATAAATTTTTTCCTTTGGGTATTGTATCACCAATAAAATCTGATGATTCTCTAAATAATTATTTAGAAATCCTGATAAAACAGCGTACTGATAAATTAGAAAAATTAAGTCAAGAATATAAAGAAGCAAATAGATTAAAATCACTCTTTATCGCTTCGATGAGTCATGAACTACGCACACCACTCAACTCTATTATTGGGTTTTCAGAATTGATACTTTCAGATCCTTTTAATCATTTAGATAACACATTAAAGGATTATATCCAATGTATATTTGAAGAAGGGAACTATTTATTGGATTTAATAAATAGAATACTTGATATTTCTAAAATTGAAGCTGGAAAACTTGAAATATATCCTTCTGAATTTGAACTAAAGGACCTTATAGAATCCATAATACAAATGTTATCAGCTAAAATCAATGAGAAAAATTTAAAATTAATTTATAACATACCAGATTCTATAATTCTTTTTTCTGACATAAATAGAGTCAGACAAATTTTGATAAATTTGATTCAAAATGCAATAAAATTTACTGATAAACCAGCTAATATAAAAATTGAAGTACAATTAAAAGAAGAATTTTTAGAAATACATATAATTGATTATGGTATAGGGATTTCAAAAAATAATCTTAATAAATTATTTCAACCTTTTCAACAAATTGATATGTCTGACTCAAGAAAATATAGTGGTACTGGATTAGGTTTATATCTTTCTAAAAAGATTGTTAACCTCCTTGGTGGAGAAATTTACGCTAAAAGTGAATTTGGTAAAGGAAGTGATTTTTATTTTACTCTTTTAAAAGAACTTAAGTTTTAATTATAACTTTTATAGATATTGCCTTAGTTTATCCTTAAAATCTAGAACTCTTATTGGTTTTGTGATATATTCATTAAAACCAGCTTCTAATATTCGATCTTCATCACCTTTCATAGCATAAGCAGTAACTGCAAGTATTGGAATAGATTTAAACCTTTCAATTTTTCTTAATTCTTGACAGATTTCTATTCCTGTCATCTTTGGTAACCTAATGTCAAGAATAATCAGATCAGGACTACCAGATTTTATAAGTTCTAACCCTAAATCGCCCTCCACTTCTTCAAATACTTCTATTTCAGGAAATTGTCTCAGAATCGCTTTATACAATTTCATATTTTTTGGATCATCTTCAACAATATATACCTTTTTCATTTTTATAAACTGTGCAACTGGAATTTATAGTATTTTTTAAGTATTAAATAAAAAGTAAGAAAAATTCTAATTATATAACTTTAAGTTTTATTGATAATTGTATTGTTTCAACTATTTACTGAAATCTTACAAAAACCTATAATTTTTTATAAATAATTTGAAGGTTGTCAGATATTTGTTATTAATAATAGAATAATATAAGAGTATAGAATATTAAATTCAACTTTTTTGATATATCGACATATTATTTATCTTTTTTTCTACAGTTACTTAAAATCTGGACATTTGTGAACATTCACAAACTCCTCTTGAGTGACTGGTAACTGACAGTCG
>CAZBEU010000484.1:0-5857 GCA_964491005.1 uncultured archaeon
TATATCCTTAGGAATATCTAACATGGGCTTTGCAGAAATCAATAAATGAACATGATCTATACCACATTCGATTTCCACCACTTTTACCTCAAAATTCTCTGATAGTTCAATAATCTTTGTTTTTAGAGCTTCAATACTACCAATCTCTTCTATAAACACGGATTGACGGTATTTTACTACAAAAATTAAGTGATACATGAGAGAATAGACTCTATGGGGATCTTTTCGATATTCCATTATATTTTTAATAAATTAGATAATATAAAAAGGATATAACTATTTGAGTTTAGTGATTTTTAAACGCATTCATCCATGTCCTAAAGGACATGGCTTTCTGCGTCAAAAAAGGTAAATTTAGAAAAGAGATTCTAGACATAATGTATAAATTATCTATATACGTTTTTTAGATTCAGTATTAAATTAATACTATTTTTATTTTCTTTTTTACTTTTAATTATCTCTATCTCTGCCTAATGAATGTTTTTCCTTTTAATTGTAGTATATTCTCAATTAAATAGAGAATTTTTCTCTATCATTTATTTATTTGGACTTTACGTTGATTATCTTAATTAAATTACAATTAAATTAAATAAAAAATGGAAAATTACACAGAATATTTAGAAGAGGATTGTCCTGAATGTGGAGGAGATATAATACATTCAAGTCATGAGAAAATTTGTAAAAGATGTGGATTGGTGATTGATATCTTTTTTAATGATTCTTCTTATTGTTTTAAAGATCAAGCAATGAAAAATCATTTATATAAACAATACGTTGCTTTGGGTGACCGGACTGATTATATAGGAGGGTTAGGATCTTATATTGACTATGAAAGATCAAAATATCTAAAAGACAGGTATGGAAAATTATTATCTCCTCCTGAACAACAATTATTTCGTAGATTAAAAAAGAATTACGCTCAATTTCTAAGAATCAAAAACCATGAGACGGAATATAGAATATTTAATATTCTTAATAAGGTAGTCCAATATCTTAAACTGAATAAAAATATTAAAAATAATGCTGCTTATTACTATAAAAAAATAGTTAAAAATGAAAAGAGAGTTATAAATAATATCTCTCTTATTGCATTTTGTATTTTTTTTGCTGTAAGAAAAGAAAATCATAATGCACCAATCACAATAAATGAAATTGCTTATATCTTTCAGAAGTTTGGGCATAGAGTAAATTCTAGACTTATTTTAAGAGATGGATTAAAATATAAGAAACATCTAACCTCTAAGGCAAAACCACATAAAAGTGAGGATTATCTTAATCGCTTAATTCATCAAGTGATGGAACATAGAGATTTGAATGAACGACTTGTTAAAAAAGGGACAAATTGGACAAAAGACGAGTTTCAAAATATACTCATAATGAAATCTGCTGACATTTTAAAAAAACTAACATCTTGGAAACGTGGGGGTAGGAATCCATTTATTTTAACCGGGGCAATAATATATTTAGCAGATAAACTTATCGCAAAAGAATATAAAAAAAAGCCTATATTAACACAGAAGATAATCTCTGAAGCTACAAAAATAGCTGAATATTCTATTCGAGATCATTATGTAAATCTATTAAAACCATGTTTTATTGGATGAATTATTTTAATTTTTTGATTTTTTTAGAAAAAGTTGGGAATGAATCTAGTAATAAATGGGAATGAAGTTTTTTTTTAGAAATAATTGGGAATGACTAAAAATTATTTTTTTATTTTTATGCAAATAGGAATTTTAAATAGATTGATAGATATTATTTATTTTTTATAATTTTATTATTACTTATTGTAAATTTGAATTTATACTTTTTTTTAATGAAGAGGAATGAGTTTTTTTCTGATAAAAATCCAAAAAAAAATCCCAATTTGAAATTATTACTAAATAGAGTTTTTTTCTCTCCTCTAATTTAATAATCATATGATAGGGATTGTTTTTTATTGACAAATCTAATAAAATAGATAACTAGAACTCCTCTTTTTTTTATTAATAATGAGAAAATTATTTTCTCCTTAATGAAAAGAGTTAACCATGCTAATATTATATATACTTGGAATAGAATGCTTCTGCCGGGATTTGAACCCGGGTCACGAGGGTGAGAGCCTCATATGCCTAATCCGAAAAATGAAATACTTTTTAAGATTGACCGAGCTACACTACAGAAGCATTATTAAAAAAATATTAACTGTAGAATGGTAAACTTAGATAACTTAAAAATTTTGTCTGCATCAATATAAGAAAGATTGTTATTAAATTAAACCAATTAATTTTAGTATTTTATATAATTCTTTCAATAAGCCAACATACTCTCGGATTCTTGTGATTTCGTTTTCTTTTTCTATTTTTTCTAAAAGTGTATAGATTTTATTTTCTAGTATTTTATAAGTAGAATCTAAGATTTTATTCTTATAACGTGATAGATTTTGTTTTTTTTCAATATACTTATTATCTGAGATAGAATTTATATTTTCTTTCATTATAATAACTTTTCTATTGCATGATGGACATATCATTTCACCATTTTTATCCCGAAATATTGGAGAGTTACAGTTAGGACAGGCGTCATTAAGCATTGTATAACCTAATCTTAGTAACTCTGCCATTCTTTCAGTATTATCTTTCAATAATTTATTCCTCTTTATTCTCAGAATTAGAATATTAGGTGTACTGTCATTATCTATCTATCTCTAATTTTTAAAAGATTCACAATATATCCAGATATACGGTTTCTTAAATGTTTTGAATCAATATCAAGATATTTATCCAGTAATTTTTTATTTTCATCAAAATCAATTGTGAAAACATCGGGATATTTATTTATAAGTTCATTTGAAATATTTTTTATGATTACGGTTCTTACTTTCCCCATTTTCTTTTCAGTTTTGCATTTTAATTTATTTATTGATCTACTTATAAAGTTAATAATTTATAAAATAAAGGTTTTTCCCATTGAGTATCAATTTAATGTTCAAAATTAAAAATCAAGAAATGATAATTTTTATTAATTTTAGTATATTTAATTACTCAAGTATTAGATATGTGAGAACAAATAAAATGGGATTATATCAAAGAATAAAAGAAAATTTACCAAAACAATTCTCGATCTTTCAAGTTATGAGTCTTTTTGGTATTAGCTCACCAGATGTAAGAACTGCGAGAAATATATTAAAACAACTTTATCAACAGGGACTGATTAAAAGAATCAGTAGGAATATGTATCAACGAATTGCAAACTAAAGAGTTTCATACTTTTAGAATAATATTTGGAAATATAGAATTAATAATCATTTGAAATGATTCAAATATTCCTACTCCATTTAAAGCACTAGTTTTTATCAAATAAATTTTATTAAAATTTTTTAGTTCATCTTCAGAAATAAACTCCTCTTTTGTAAATTTTTTCGAATTATCTAAATCATTTTTATTAAAGGCTATTAAAATGGGTATATGATATATTTTTTCTTTAAAGAATTCTTTTAATTCTTTCCAGGAGTCCTTATTACGATTTAAACAATTATAATTTGAATCTATTACAAAAATAATTCCATCTGCACCTTTTAATGTAGCTGTTCTTGTACTTGCATAAAAATCTTGCCCTGTTGCCGAATATATCAGAAATTTTAAAGTCCAATTATTCCCCTCAAATTTTAATACTCCAAAGTCAAAAACTAAAGTTCTCCCTAATGAATTCTCAATAGATTTTACTGAATTTATTTTATTAAAATAATTAAAAAGACTTTTTATTGAAGTGGTCTTACCTGACAGAGCAGGACCATAAAAGATCACTTTAATTTGTATTTCTTTATTATTATAATCAAAAATCATTTAATTTATCCCCAAAATGATTGAATTTTATCTCCAATGAATGTTAATCTATCATTACCAATTAAATCAATAAAATTGTCTCCCCATTCTCTTTCTATGAATATTAAAATCCTTTGAATTGAACCTCCTTCAAAATCTATTGTTTCAAGAAGGGTTTTAGTTCCTATGGTAGCATTGATCTCTAAATAGTTTAAAAAATTCAATTTAGATAAAATATAGAATGCCCTTTTTGCTCCTGAATAGAAATCTTGAATTTCTGCATGAAAAATATTTTTTTTTATCTCACCTTTTTCTAAATTAAAATCAAGTAGGGAATTTTTTAAATTGATGTCTATTTCACTCTTATTTATTTTATCTATAAGAATTCTTTTCATTTTATTTATTGATTTCTCTGTTTTCTCTGATATTTTTAAGAAAATAGCTGTTTCAAAATTAAGATTCACTACCTTTTCATTAAATCCGATTAGTTTAACGTCAATTTTCTCTTCATTCACTATAATTTCAAGATATTGATCTGTTTTTAAAATTAATAACTCTTTTATTAAAATCAATTCATTATTTTCTTTGGGGTATTGTAAACCGATTATAAATGATTTTAAATTATCTAATTGAGATATTGCTTTCATTGCAACATCAGAAGGACATCTTACTTGAATACGTAGAGATTGATAATCATTATTTTCATTTAGAATTAATTCTTGATATTCTGAATTTGAAATAAAATCTGTGTAATATACTAATTCTTTACGAAAATTGATAAGATTAGAGATATCTATGATAAAATCATCAATATCTAAAGAAGAATTACCATAAGCAATAATTGGAATTCTATTTAATAAACAATATAGAATTAATGCTCTTTTTTTAATTTTTAATTTTTCAAGAGATTCAAGAAAAGTCATCTTTCTATTCTACTCCCTATTTAATCAATAATTCACCAAATAAATTTTTAAAATCAAATGATTTTATTTGTTGTTCTTCATTTGCTCTTCTTACTATTAATTCTATTTTTTTTAAAAATTGCGGGAAAATCAATCTTATTAATCCTAATTTTTGATTGGATCTATTTATTTCTGAACAAAAAACAGCATTACTTACTCCATGCACAAATAGAAAAGAATTCCTGCATTCTAGAAGAATATTTTCTGCTTTCATTCTTTTTAAAAACCAGGCACATCTATCAGCGGTTTCAAAAAGAGAATAAATCATAGCAGAGATATGATCCAAATCATCACTGCTAAAGTCTGGGCGCTTTATCTCATTTGATATTAAAAACCCTCCTTCAAGAGAAATAAATGAATAATTTAAATCTCTAACCATATCTGAAAAATTATTCAAAATTTTATTTAGCTCCCATGATAATTCCTCTGAAATATTCAACGAAAAAGAAGATAATTCTTTTTTATTTTCTAGTTCTTCCTTTAGATTAAAATTATTTAAAATGTCATTGATTTTTTCATTATCAAATTCAATTAACGGAGGCTTAAATGATTCTCCTGATGTTATTAAAGATGTCTTTATTTTTTTTAAGCATTCATTTGTCTGTAAGAATATTCCTCCTAAATTTACATTTGGTAATGCTGTTATTGCAATAAAAAATTCATGGTTATCTTCTAAAACACCTTGCTGTTTTAATATTCTATTTAACGCTTCATGTACAGGTGTGTTTAATGGAGCAATTAATATTTTAGCTTTCTTACCTTCAATTAAAATATATTTTAAATTTTCTGGATATAAATTAATTCCAATATTATAAATCGCACTAGCTGCGGAACATACATTAAAAATCTCATTTTGAGTGAACCAAACACCCGAAGATTGTATGGGATTTCCATCTCTTTGAGTTAATACGACATTTTCTACGCCTTTTAGGTTTTTAATTTGATCTAAATAATACCATACAAACAAGTCCACATCAACTAAATCTTTGAAACTGTATTCTGTTTTCAAATGATTTAATTGCTCGTTTACACAAATATATTCTGAGACCGAACACTTTTTCGTAATGTCTGTTTTATTTTTAAGACCTAGTT
>CAZBEU010000485.1:0-3208 GCA_964491005.1 uncultured archaeon
AATTATGCTCATGAGAATGATACTGTTTATTTTGGCTCATATGGTTCAGGAGCTACTTGTATTTCTGGTTTATTAAAAGTCCAATATGGATTTAAAGATGTTGCTCGGAAAGGTCCAAAAATCAATGATTTTATTCAACATAATAAAGAGAGAAAGAGTGTTGAGGAATATGAACTTATTAAGAAGGGTGCTATTAAACCAGACTTCATTGTTGCTAGAGTTGAGGAACATGAATTAAACGATCATAGAGGTTTTTATCTTCGATTCTGTGATGAAGGATGTATTATTCCTAATATTGAAGGATTAAATTATTGTCCAAAAGGACATAAAGGATCTCATGTAAGATTTTTTCCATTATATGCTAAACTTATTTCTGATCCTATTCAAACAAATTCTTATGATTATAGCTTCTTGAGAAAAGGTTTTGTAAGAGTAGCTAAAAATGTCAATAAAAATAATAATTTAGAATATGAAATTCGAAGAATTGAAATGGAAGATGAAGCATCCCACCAAAGAGGATATCTTAATTGGGCACCAATGTATATTAAAGCACATCACATCGTTTAAATAAATTTTCTATTAAAAAAATATTTTAACTCCCTTTTTTATTTATTTTTCTCTCTGTCGTATCTGTATTAATAGATTTATCAAATTTATTTATAGTTAAAATTTTAAAATTTCTAATATTAAGAAAGTCAAATTATATTATTGAGATTTTTAATTTTTATAAAATTTAGAGATATTAAAAATGAAAGAAATAGATTCTAAAATATCTGGTTTTTATAAGCTTAGTATTGAAGAAAGACAAAAAATAATTGCTGAAAGAGTGGAATTAACTGATGATGAGTTATCATTATTAAAAAAATTTGGATATTTTGAACCAGGACAACTTGACACCATGATAGAAAATGTAATTGGTAGTTATCAATTACCTTTTGGAGTAGCTTGCAATTTTAAAATTAATGGAAAAGACTATCTTATTCCAATGGTTATTGAAGAACCTTCAGTTGTTGCAGCAGCGTCAAATGCAGCAAGAATAGCTAGAAAAAAAGGAGGCTTCCAATCTGAGAAGGTCAAATCAATTATGATTTCTCAAATTCAAATCACAAATTTAGAAAATATAGATCAAGCTGAGAAAGAAATTATAACAAATAAACAAAAAATCATAGATTTAGCTAATGAGAAAGATCCATTATTAATTAAATTGGGAGGAGGTGCTGTTGATATTGAAACAAGAAAATTCAATACCAATTATGGAGATATGCTTATTGTTCATTTATTAGTAGATGTTCTTGATGCTATGGGAGCAAATGTAGTAAATACTATGGCAGAGGGCGTTAGTAAATTTATAGAAGATATTACAAAAGGAAAAATATATCTTAGAATCGTTTCTAATTTAGCTACTCATCGATTAGCTAGATCTAAAGCTATTTTTGATAAAGATTTATTAGGCGGAGAAGATGTAGTTAATGGTATCCTTAATGCTTATGAATTTGCAAGGGTTGATCCTTATAGAGCTGCAACACATAACAAAGGGATAATGAATGGTATAATAGCATTAACATTAGCTACAGGAAATGATACAAGAGCAATTGAATCAGGGGCTCATGCATATGCTTCGCTTAGGGGACAATATTCACCATTAACAAAATATTATAAGGCCGATAATGGAGATTTAATTGGGGAGATTGAATTACCATTAGCATTAGGTATTATTGGTGGGATGACAAAAATCCATCCTATGGCTCGGGTGGCTCTTAAAATCTTAAACATACAGAATATTGAAGAATTATGTCAAGTAACTGCCGCATTAGGTCTCGCACAAAATCTTGCCGCTCTAAGAGCTTTAGCATCAGAAGGCATTCAAAAAGGTCATATGGAATTACATTCTAGAAATATTGCTAAATTAGCAGGTATTCCAGATCATCTTGTAGAAAAAGTAGCTAAAATATTAGTAGAAGATAAAAAAATTAGAATAGATTATGCTAAAGAAGTTTTGGAAAAATTAAAAAAAGAATAAAATAATTACTTTTTATTTAAAAAAAAAAACAAATCTATGAATAAAACAGAAATAAGTATATCTAAAACATTATCTTATATCCTTAGGCATCATCCTGAGAAATTTGATATTCAACTAGATACAGAGGGTTATGCAAATATTCAAGATATACTGACAATTTTAAATAAAAAATATAAAAATATCGATATTACAAGAGAATATATAGAACATATCAATGAGGTATCTGATAAAAGAAGATTTGAAATAAAAGAGAATAAAATACGTGCAATTTATGGTCATAGTATAGAAGCAAAAATAGAAGTATTTGAAGTTTTAAATCCTCCTAATATACTCTTCCATGGAACATCAGAAAAAGCCTACTTATCAATCAAAAAAGAAGGCATTAAGAAAGAAAGCCGTCAATATGTTCATCTCTCAGGAGATATCGATACTGCAATAAATGTAGGGAAAAGAAGAACAAGAAATCCAATTATTTTATCTATAGATGTTGAAAATGCTAAAATAGCTGGTATTAAATTTTATAAATCAGGTGAAATATATCTTACGAATTATATTCCCCCTGAATTCATCGCAATTTATAAGAATAATAGCTAAAATTAAAAATCCTTATATCTTCTTAGTATGTATCTGGATATGATATTTTGCACGTGAAATTAATCTTTCACGATTTTAAAATTATAGAAAAAATAAATTCTGACAATTCTTATTTTTTGATTTTTTTTCCGAGTTTTTTTAAATTCTTTTGAATACCTAAATCTACTTTTCTAAACCAAATTGCTAAGGTAAAAACGACAGCACAATTTATAAACACTACAAATAATTCTAATAGACCTACAGCTAGAGAGGCTTTGAGGCTTAAAATACTATGATCCATCCATGAAGCTGATATTCCATATGGTTCTGTTATTGGTAGTATAATTCCATTATAGAAGGCATCATTAATTGTTATGCTTAACCCCCATGCGATAGGAATATTTATAAAGAAATAAACAATTTGAACTAATAGAATATGATATGTTAGTTTACTATATTTTTCAAAAAACCTTGATACAGATTCGGATCTTAGTTTTTCCTTATTTAGATTGGATGGTAATACTTTCATAAGCAGAAGAAAAACGAAGGCCGGCCAAATGTATGTAAATAAGTTATTCATTTCCCACCAAGGAAATGCACTGAAAATCTTTAATG
>CAZBEU010000486.1:0-2267 GCA_964491005.1 uncultured archaeon
ATATTCTTTGCATTCTCCATCTTACTGGTTTTTGGTCAATTCTTGTTTTATCAAAAGCAATTGTCATTATTGGTAAATCATTTAATAAAGCCAACAAAATTATCATAATAGTAGTTATTGGATATAAATTAAATATAAGAATAGAAAACACCAAAAAAAATAAGACTCTAATAGTTTCAGCTATACGATAAGTTGTATAACTTTTCATACGTTCAAATATAATTCGACTTTCTATGGTTGCATTAATTATTACAGATAACCCTGGTTCTGTAAGAACAATATCTGCTGCGGATTTTGCAGCATCAGAAGCATTAGATACAGCAATCCCCACATCTGCTTTTTTTAATGCAGGCGCATCATTTACACCATCACCTGTCATCCCAATAATATGTCCTTTACTTTGAAGTTCCTCAACTATTTTATATTTATGTTCTGGATACACCTCTGCAAATCCATTTGCATCTTCTATCATTTTTAGAGATTTTGCATTTTTTATTTCCATTAAGTTTGATGCTGAAATAAAATTATCCCCCATACCTAATTTTAAAGCCATTTGTTTTGCAATAGCTGCATGATCTCCAGTAACCATCTTGATATCTATACCCATAGAAATTGCGGTCTTAATTACTTCAGCGGAATCTCCTCTTGGAGGATCGAAAAGAGCAACTATTCCAACATAATGCCATATTCCTTCTTTATCTGTCATTGCAACTCCTAATGCTCGATATCCTTTAGAAGCGAAATCATTTCCATATTTTTCAATAAGTGGGGAAATTTCTGATTTATTAGCGACTAATGATAGAATTATTTGAATTGCACCTTTCGAAACTTTCATTTCTTGATCATTTTTTTTTATTAAAGCTTCAGTTCTTTTAACTACAGGATCAAAGGGTTGAAAATTAAGAATAACATAATCATTTGAATTCTTATTCATATCTTTATATTTATTAAAAAATGCGATATCAATTGGATCGTTATCTTCTTCTCTTGAAGCTAAAATACCATATAATATAACATCATTCGAAGTAAAATTATTAAATGGAATTATTTCACCAATTGAAATTTCATTTTTCGTTATAGTTCCGGTTTTATCAGAACATAATATATCAACCCCTGCTAATTCTTCTATTGATAATAATCGTTTAGCAATAGCTTTCTTTTTTGCTAAATCTGCAGCACCAACTGCCATCGAGACCATTAACACTGCTGGAAGAGCGACTGGTATTGCAGCAATTATTAATACTAATGCAAACTGTAAAAGTTCAGTAAATTTTTCTTGTTTTACTATCCCTACAATAAATAAAAGAGTTACTAAGCATATTGCTAAAATAGCTAAATAATTCCCAATTTTAATAACAGCTTTTTGAAAGTGACTTTTATTTTTAGCTTCTGAAACTAAAGATGTTGTTTTTCCAAAAAATGTATTTGAACCTGTACCAACAACAATACCGTTCATTTCCCCTTTTTTTACTATGGCGCCTTCATATACTATGTCTGAAGCTTCTTTATCTACGGGTAAGGATTCTCCTGTTAATACAGACTCATCTAAAGTAAGATATTCTCCTTTAAAAAGTTTTAAATCTGCTGGGATTATATCTCCTAAACGTATTCGTACGATATCACCAGGTATAAGAGACTCAGCATATAATTCCATCCATTTACTATCCCTTAAAACTTTTGCTTTTAATGCTAATTTTTCTTTTAATAATTCAACAGCATTATCTGCTTTATTCTCTTCCCAAAATCTTACAATAGCATTTATCAGTAATAATGTAATAATTATGAAAAAATCATCCCAATGATTAATAATTATAGATAATATAGCAGCAATTTCGATCATCCAAGGAATAGGTCCCCAAAAATTATCTAAAAATTTTCTAATAGGACTTTTTTTCTTTTCGGTTATTTCATTTGGTCCATATATTTCGAGACGTCTTTTTGCTTCAGATGATGAAAGTCCCTTTTCATTTGTTTGTAATATATTAAATACTTCATCAACAGTATTTTGTTTAATATCCTCTATTTTTAATATTTTTTTTTCCATAATTAAAACCCAATTATTATTTATTTTTGCTAATTTTATTTTTTCTAGTAAGTTAAATACTGCTTTTAAATATTCAGATAATAAATTAATCGTTTTTAATTTTAACATTGATTTTTATTTAATTTAAAACTCTGAATAAGGAAGAATATGACATTTAAAAATATTTAAGATTGAAATTTATATATTTAATCTCTTAAAATTATAAAATTTAAATCAAAAAACT
>CAZBEU010000487.1:0-2894 GCA_964491005.1 uncultured archaeon
TTATTTTGTTTTTTTTTTTTAAGAGTATATTTATAATCAATTTTTGTCTCGAAATTTAGTGAATCATGTTTTTTAGTTGAAGTACGTTCGGAATCTCTTAATCCTGCTATATCATTAAATTCTTCTTCTGAAGAAATCTTAAATCACATCATTTTTTATTAGTTTTATAAATTATTAATTTAGCACAGATTAATATAATATTAACAAGCTTTTTTAATTGTTATTTCTAATTATTATCAAATAAAAAATTTAAGTGTTGTATTTGAATACTTTAAATAAAAAAAGCATTGAAGAAATATTATTGAAAAAGTTTGAAAAATTATCTCTAACTGTTGAAAGATTAACTAATGAAGTAAGTCAATTAAAAGAAAAATTAGATAAAAGTAATAAAATCAATAGATCTTTTGGATTAAAATCTTTAAATAATTCTGTACCTTTAGATTTTGCAAAAGATGTTATGGGAATTGGTAGCCCTACGAAAAGATATATTTTATCTATAAGAGGAATCTCAGAAGAATGGAAAGGTCGTAAGAATGATTTTTTAATTACAATAAGACAACAGGAAAAGGAAACACATAATGATCTTAAATCTTTAGGTATTCGTATTCCGATAGAGGATATTAAAAATCTAAGAATAATCTCACGCGAGATTCTATCCCTCCTCTATATTTCATGTGAATTGAAAGGTATTGAAATAAATGATATTCTTCGTGAATTATTATCTGAAATTAATAATGATGGGTTAAAGATGGTAAGAGAAATTAAAAATAAAATGCTATAAATAAATATATATTATTACTTTTTAAAATGATAAAATAAATATAATAGAAGATCTATATTTTTTTAAATTTCAATAAAAGCTGATCTTATTTTCTCTTCTACATTTTCGAAATCTTTTTCAACTTCTTTAAGATTTACAGTTACAACAGTATGATTACGATGAGCTCCATCAAATTCTTGTACCATTTCCTGTCCTGTGAGATCTTCCACATCAATTGATATATATTCTTTACATTTATTACAGGCTCTAACTCTAATAGTTATATCACCTTTTTTTGATTATCATTTATATATATACTCTAAAATTTATTAAATTAATGTTTATTAAGTATAGAAAAAACTATTTTTAGACTTAATTTTTTATTATTTCAACTCTTCAATAAATTGTAATAGTATAATTATATTAATATTTTGAGATGAAGGGTACATATCTCCTAATTTTATTTATTAGGTATAATTCAAATATAAAAATAGGTTCTCTTGGGAATATTAACTTTGAATCTGGATATTATATATATGTTGGATCAGCTATGGGGAATAAAGGATCTTCTACTTTAATCAATAGAGTAAAAAGACATATAAAAGATTCAGAATTAAAAAAGATACATTGGCATATAGATTATTTATTAAAAAATAAGAATGTATGTTTGAGAAAAATATATTTAATCCCTTCCAAGACAAAATTAGAATGTTTAATAGCAAAGGATTTGAATAAATCTTCTGAATATTTTATGTTAAATTTTGGTAGCTCTGATTGTAAATGTAAAAGTCATTTATTTTATTATAGGAAATCGATAATAAAGAGTGATAACTTTTTAAGACAGATATTTTTAAAAAATAATAAAAATAACTAGAAAAATTTAGATAATTTTATTTTCTGCTAATAAAGCTAATATTGCAGCAATTAAAATCATAATTCCTCCAATAATACTTCCTAGAATTATCAGTAGAATTGAAAATACAAATAATATAATCCAATGATAGGGAATAGGATCATTAGGTTTCAATGTACTAAAAAGAGCAAGAATAGCAACGATTATTGCAGCAATATAAGCAACAAGATTATAATCTAGATTTGGAAGATTAATACGAGAAAGTCCAATCGCTGCCTCAAGTATGGCAATAATACTTCCTAGTAAAGCTAAAATATAGACTATCTTTTCGATATCAGGGTTTTGAGATCTCGTACTCATTTTAAAGACCTATACTTATCAATAAAATATACTAATTAAAAAGGAAGAAGATTTATAACTTTATACTAAATTTTTCATGATCAGAAAGAGATTAAACTAATAGGATAATATAATCCAATTGCTAATAAAGCTGCCATTGGAAATGTAAGAATCCAAATTATTATGATTTTGACTAAACCTCCTTTTCTGGGTGCTTTCCTTGCTTTAGATAATCCAACCAATGATGCAACTAACATATGAGAACCAGATAAAGGTATTCCAAGAAAGGTTCCAACAAATAAAATACCTGCCGTAGGTACTTCGCTAGCGAATGCAGAACTTGGAACTAATTCTGTTAAATTCCCTACGCTTTTAATAACAGTTCTTCCTAATATAATAATTCCTAAAGAAAGACTAATTCCTGTAATAAATAATATTAAGTCTATGCTAATATCTGCATCTAAACCTATAACGATCCCAACAGCATTAGAACAATCATTACCTGCTCGGGAAAAGGCTGTCAAACCAATAGTAATTAGCAAAATATAAGCAAAAATTCTTTCTGTTTTTTCAAAATCCTTGAAACCTTTTAATCTATTAATAATATATTTATGGAGGATTTTATATACTATATAAGTAACTACAAATCCAATAATAGGAGATAATATCCACCAAAAACCCATTTCAAGGATCTTTAACCAAGCAACACCATTTAATCCACCAATTAAAATACCAACACCCATAATACTACCTATTGTTGAATGTGTTGTAGATATAGGAGCTCCCAGATAAGAAGAAATTATTAACCATATTGAAGTGGATATAAGTACTCTAACTATAAATGTGAACAAATTTGGACACGGGGTCCTCACTTGTTCTAACCCGTCGTTAGAGGAAACGGGCGATTAAGATGAATCATGATGTAGTACATCCGCATGAATA
>CAZBEU010000488.1:0-3162 GCA_964491005.1 uncultured archaeon
CTACTTATCTTAACTATAGGAATTTCCTTAGTAATAACAGGTTATCAAGAATTAATTACTGACGATATTGTTTTTATAAATATTAATATTAATGTATGGTGTTTTTTTGGTGGTCTTTTACTCTCACTGCTAAGTTGGTTAATAATGTACATAGGAATTCGTGTAAAAGGTTTATAAATAACTTTTTTTAAATCCATAATGCGCTTCGTGATCTTTATTCATATAACGAAAATTAGTGTTGGAAAAAAGGATAAAAATTAATTGGAAAGGATCATGGAATTAATAGGAAAAGAGAAATAATGTCATATTTGATGAATTCACTTAATCCTTAAGATAAATTTGAATATATTCACCTGACAAGGTAATTTGATATTTAAAATCAATGTTTCTTTCATTCTTTAAAAAATTTTTTCTTATATAATAAAGGATTTCAAAATTTTAAAAATTATAAAATATACTCTATAGGTTTAAATTAAGAAACAAAGATGAATAATTTATGCAACAAGAATTTATTATTTTGAGTATATTTCAGCTTATCACGTTTATAATTCTTTTTATATTCACAATAATAATCTATTTTCGAGATCCTAAATATCAAGGAAATCAATTTTTAGCAATTGCTTATTTTGGAATTTTATTAAATATAATGATGGTAATGATAAGTACATTTGAATTTAGTGAGGAAATCATTAATATTGTGTTTAGAGTTAGCATTATGGGGATTATTCTAGGTATTCCCTGTCTTATGATTGGGATTTGGATCTTTTGCGAAAGTTGGAATGTAGTAAAAAAAGCAATTTTTTTTAAAATATCTCCATTGATTATTGGAGTGTTATGGATAGTGGTATGGATACCCGATTTTATTACAATTCAATCTCTTCAGCCTCTCAATATTCAACGAACTCCAATTTATATGATATCTATTACACTTTGGATTTTTATAAATTTGATATATACATTGATACGTTTAAGAAGAGTAATTTCATCTCCAAATATAACGGATAAAAATATGAGTCAGAAATTAAAAAGATTATCGCTTACTATTTATCTTACTTTTGGAATCCCAATTTCATCAATATTGGAAGGCATAACGGGATTGGTGATTTTTACAATATCTCAATCCATATTTTCATTAGTTATTACTTTAATTTTAGCATTATTTATTTTAAAACGCACATAATTGAAATATAATTTTTATTATTATATCCTCAAATCTTCAAATCTTTTTTCCTTAATACAAGATAAAAAAAAAGAAAAGTATTATTTTATACATTTAAATATGGTTAAAGGTGTTGAAAAATACATTTTTTTAAATCCAGATTCTGTAAGCCAATTTTTAAATTCTTGTTTATCAAAAAATCCATTTGCACCTTCAACGGTTCTTAACATAATATGAAGATATTCATTTGCTGTTGGTTTCATTATTGTACTACCAAACAGAATTCCCCCTGGTTTTAAAACACGAGAGATCTCACTCAAAGCTTTCTTGGAATCTGTCCAATGGAGTACTTGTGATATAAATACAAAATCAAAATAATCATCTTCAAAAGGAATATCTATTGCTGTTCCTACTTTAAATTTTGGAAAGAATTTTTTATATTTTAATAAATCTTCTTTGGAATATGAAGAATTATTTGATAAGGTTAACAAAAATTCTTCTTCTGCAATTTTTAAAAAATCTTCATCTATATCCATTCCATATATTTCCATTATTTTATCTTCTGAAAAAAATCCCTTCTTAAAATATATGTTCCAAATTTCTACGGTTTCTAATCCACTTCCACATCCTATATCGAGCAGCCTTCCTTCTTTATCAAAATCATTTAAGAAAGCAAAAGCAGCTTTTCTTATTATAGAATATACCTTTAAATTTAATGCATCATCGAAATTAAATAAATTATAACCAGTTGTATATCTATGATGTTCACCTTTTAATCTTGCAGGTATTGCAGCTCCGAATGATCTTATATAATCCATCATTGATTTATTTAATAACACGGGATTTTTATCTTTAATAATTAATGGTTCCTTCAGAAAATACGTTTCATCTTCATAATTAATGGTTTTATCTGATAGTAGTGCAAATAAAACTTCTTTAAGATAATCTATATCTGTATAATTAAAATTTTTAGCGATTTCATCGATATTATGCTTACTTTTAAGAAAATTAAAAAACCCTTGATTATTTAGTTCCTCTACAACTATTCTTCTAAAGAATTGATTGACATCTTTAAGTCTTTTACCAAGAAAACCTAATTTTAAGACTTCTTTCCACATAAATACTTTATTTAACATCATTATCTCCTTATTTTTTAAAAGATATTGTTGTTATAACTCACTAAATATATTAATTTTAAAACTAGATGAATTGAGCTCTGATATAATTCAATATAGTGAATTGTTATAAATTATCTATATTATAGAATTAATAACAACAAGAACTCTTTTTAGTTCTATTTGTAAATTTTATCTTTTGATATTAAATTTTTAAAAGATTTGATTAATAAATTTGTGAAAGATTTGATTAATAAATTTATTCATTCAAATATCATAATATAGTAGTTTTGGTTTTCTATTTATAAATTTATGAAAATAGAATAAAAAATGTGAAATACACAAGACTTAAAGCTTGTGCTTTCCTATGAATATATAATTATTTTTAGTACGGCTCGGCCTGTTTATCATAGAAAATAGTTTCATTATGATTGAATTGTTTCAAGATCCTTATTCATTATATTTTCATGCAGTGAAAAGAAATGATCTGTTTTATTGTATTTATATCGTTTTTTATCAATTACAGCAAAAAAAAATACTCGGTACTGTTTAGGGGTGTGAGTAGTTCAAATAAGCTGAAAAAATAATAACTACAATAATACCATTTCTTTCTTAAAAGAATTCTTAATTTCTTATGTTCTTCTATTTCTTCCTTTTCCAGTGCTTTTTATATCCTTACATCCCCCACGTCCACGATTTGCTCTTACTCCTCTGCCAGATCCATCTCGTTTAGGGACTCCTTTCTTTGCCATATAATCATATCCTTTTTTTTTATATTTATAATAATCAACATTATTTATTAGTTTTTTTCTCATTTTATTCATATCTTAATTATAAAGATCCGCATCGTATTATCTTTATAAAGAGATATAATATTATGTAAATACA
>CAZBEU010000489.1:0-2199 GCA_964491005.1 uncultured archaeon
AGAAGATTTTGGATCAGTTAAAAACATAATTTCTACAAATGAAAAAAAAAAAGGTAAACCAAAAAGTTTCAAACCAATTATATCACAAATTAATTCTTTTCCCCATTGTTTTAATTTTGAAGCTAAATTGGTTTGTGAAACTGTTCTAAATAACATCTTTTGCATAGTTGATAAGGGATTATTAGCATTATGTTTATTGACTTCTTCTTCAATTCGTTGAAACATATTATTTTTTTGAAATTCTAACATTATTTCATTATCACTTATTTTATTCCATATATTATTTTTTTCCTCTAAATAATGACCTAGTTCATGTGCTAATGTAGAATTATTCAATATTTCATTGTTATTAAAAAAAGGAATTTTAAAAAGAGTATAAAAGCCAATTTCATCATCATATAGCTCTTTAAATAACTTAGGAGTATTTGAATAAGCATAATTAAGGGATTGTTCGGGTAAAATAATAAATTTTGAATTTTCACCTATAATCCTCCTTATAAGGATAAAATTAACTTGATGAAATTCAATTGTTTTAACATTTCTAAAATTATATATTAGAATATTTATAGCTTTTGAAAGATTTAGAAAAATTCCAACATTTGATTCATAATCTTCATTATTAATAAAAAAAAGAACATTTTTTTTAGAATCTCCCTCTTTAAGATTTCCAACAATAGTTAAAAACTGTTTATATTTTGTCTCAAAATACCTCTGTATATTTTGTATTAATTCTAGATATTCATCCGTTAAATAAGTAAAACTACTTAATATATTAAATTGATCCTCGATTTTTAAATAATGCAAACTTATTGAGTTAAGGACTTTATTTATCATAAATTAGTGATTTGAATGATGTTCAATATTTATTTTATTAGCTTCTTTTATCAGGAATTTCCTAATTGATTTAAATAATTTTTCTGAACTATCTTTATATTCTTCTAAAATTCTTTTCCTTTTGAGAGAATTATCTATATGTGTTTCACTTTGGTTAATAATTTGATCAAAATAGTCAAGGGTAAGGTTTTCTTCAGATTGATCTAGAGCATTTAACGAAATATTAAAAGCCTCTAAAGATTTACTCAAGTTTTTTATTGGTTGTTTTTCTACAATACATTTCCTGCCCTCTTTAACATATTTAATAAAATTCAAGATATCTATTAAAATTTTTTCCTCATTTTTTCCCAAATCTTGAATTTGTTTATTATTGAATAAAGAAATGACTTTATTCATTAACAAACTCCCTCCTGTTTTAGAATTCAGTTCAATTAATGTATTAAATGCCATATTATTCATCTCAATTTTAATATAATATTTTATAATAAATAAAATATAAACTGAACATATTTTTCTTTTGATTTAAATATAAAATATTCTATTTTAAAATCTTTTTATATCTAGATAATATCTTATTTTTTATATTTATTTAGTTCTCATATATACGAATAGAAAGCAGATTATTTAAGAGTATTTATTAATAATTTTCGTAATTATGATAACAAAGATTTATATCAATCCATTATTATATTAATATCATCAATAGATTTACTAGTATTTTTGTGTGATTCATATCTACGAAAGAATAAATTACTCAAATCAACTAATTGAAGATATTAAAAAGAGTAAATATGATGATATAGTAGATAATCTTCTTAATTTATTAAAATTTCAAATACGTAGAGATTATATTGATAAAAATGAAAAAGTGGACGAATTAATACAAAAAACAAAAAATTTTATCGAAATTATAATTGAAAAAATAATAAGGAATTTTGGACATACTCCAAAAATAATAAAATATTGTATTAATACTTCTTTTACTAAAGGCGAAGAATTTACATCAAAAGATTTAGATGAAAAGATTAAAGAAAAATTTTACATTCACATTAAAGGTTTGAGTAAATATTTAAATAATGAATTTGATAAAAAAATTAATCCTTATATTAAAAAAGTAGAAAGAGGTAAATATTGTATTCTTATTTAATATCATTTTTATTAGTAAATCTCTTATAGTAACTCTTTTAAGATTCTAATCAAGTATAGTAAGTATTTTTTTTATGAATTAAATTTTCTTGTATTTTTCTTATATATAATTCTTTTTCATTAAAAATAATTTCAGAATAATATCCATTTCTTTATAGAATCTAAGATTTTGGAGGGATCCCAATCATATTTTTTATTTGTCGATTAGGATATTTCTAT
>CAZBEU010000490.1:0-7235 GCA_964491005.1 uncultured archaeon
ATAACAATAGATATTAATCGTTCCTTCTTCTGGGTTATAGATTTACTTTTTGCAATAATTCTTTTTGTGTTTATTTCTACTAGATTTTTATCTAATGTCATAGATTATGATGCCAAGTTAAATTTGAATTAATAGACTTAATAAGAAAATAATATTATTTTAATTAATAGAATCAATAGAATTGATTTAGTAATATAAATATTGTATTTTATTTATATCAATCTTTCCTTATAAAAATGTGTTAATAAAAATAAAATCCAATTATATTTGAAAAAGTAAATATATTCCAAATAATGATAAAATATCCTTAAATTGAGTAGATAAATAAATTATATGACCCAATATATTGGTTCTATTAATCCATCAATACTTTTAGATGAACAAATTCTATTCAGATAGGGTAGATTATAATATTGTCGAATCTGTGTTTGATTTAAACTATCATAAAATGTCCAGCCTCCATATACCAAATAGTAATCTGTCAAGAAGATATAAAAATCTGTATTGTACTGATTTTTCAATTGCTGTAATATATTTTTATTATTAGAAATATGTTCTTCTGGTTTTAAAATACTTGAATTTACATATTTGATATAAGCTACAGAATCTAATCCCAACGATTCATTATTTTGATCATATGGATAATCATAATACATAATACCATAATGCCAACCAAATTCGATTGCAACTAATCCTTTATTAGAAGTGTATTCACTATACCAATAAATGGAATTTAATTCTCTCCTTTCAAGACTAAAATGTCTAAAAACTGTATTATCATATGAGAAAGCAGAAATTAATGAAAAGAAGATAATTATTGATACGATTATTGAGAATTTTTTATATTCAAATGCTTTAATTTTAACTAATTTGTAAATATATGATATAAATCCTATAATTATAGAAGGAGAGCTAAGATGTAATATTCTCAACCAAAATCCTTTAACAATAAATAACATATCATAGACTAATGCAGCAAATATTAATAATCCCAAGCCCACTATCCAGATCATTAAAATTTTTCCTTTGGATATTTTTTGAAAAATAATAATACCCCAACAGGCAAAAAAAGCAAATATAAACATTTCTATAGACGTTATTGCGCTTACAATATCTAAGTTTAGTGAAAAAATATTACCAAGCATGAATAGAACTGATAAAAATGATACAATTATTACAGATAATGGAATTATAATTTTATTTTCAAAATCTAAATATTTTTTAAAATCTCTTGAATCCAATTCAAAAAATTCAAGTTGACCAAATTTTATAGTATTATGAAATGCCCTTATTATTGGAAATAATGCTACAATTAAAGCTAACAATAATACAAAATAATAAAAGATGGGAAGAGTTAGAAAATATGAGAATACAGTCAAATGGCCTACTCCTATTTTGAGATAATAAAAAATAAAAACAATACCAACTAAAAAACACAAAATTATGAAATCAAATCCTCTTCTATAATCTTTTAAAAAATAAATTAGATAGATCCACAAAAAGGAAACTAATAGAATAAGAGATACTAATGAATGAATTATAAAAGCACTTAAGAATATTATTGTAATTAGAGTATATGATAAAACAAGATTTTTAAAAATATTCTCTTTTTTTATGGTTTTAAGTTCTGTAAACTCTTTAATTCTAACATATAATACAAAAAAGATTGTTAATAACTGTAAAACTGCGAGACTCTCTGGCCAAAATAGGTGCATAATCCCTCCAAAACCTAAAGAAGAAAACTCTAAGATAAATACTCCAAATATTGCCATATTTCTATTATTAAAGATTCTTTTTAAAATAATGTATAATATCATGGCGGAAATTGGAAATGTGTAAAAAACATAAAACTTAGGAATTAATAAAATATCTATTCCTGAAAAAAAATGAAAAACAGCACTATATATATGTAAACCCATAGCTCCAAAATATTCATTATGAGGTACGATATTTTTTTCAGTAATGAATCGAATTATCGAAACATGAAGCCAAGAGTCGGTTCCCAGAAAAATACTGGATGAAAATAAATTAAAAAAGCAAATAAGCATAAGAAAGACGATAAGTAGAAAAACATTTAATGAAATTTTTGTCTTTATATAATTCAATAATGAAAAAGTATTACAAAAATCTGTATATTCTTTAGAATTCTTTTCGATAACTAAAAAGCCTTGATAATTAGACTTTTCTAATTTAGCTATTGAAATTAAAAAAAATAATAAAAAGGTCAATATTGTTACTGTAATATAATAAAATGATGTTATTGCTAATTCTGTAAAGGAAACAAAATATCCCACTAATATATAAAATGAAATATTAGAAATAATTGTTAATGTAAATTTTTCTAAGATATTAATATTCCATCTTTTCAATAATAAGAAAAAAATGGGAAACGACGGAATGAATAAGAGTGTAAACAACGCAAACAAATAATAAATTATACTATTGATATTTATATTCAATATTTGTAGCATTACCATACTAAAAGAAAGTAATGAGATGAGAAAGCTCAATATAATTCGTTTGTTATAAACCGAAATAATAATATAATTTATTTTATGTCCAATAGTTATATTTTTCATTTTTTTATCTATATTATCGATATTTTATTATCCAATAAATATTTAAAATAATCTTTTAATCCTTCTTCAGGATTATAGGAGGGTATAAACTTAAGAACTTCTTTTGCTTTATTATTATCGCAATAACTATGCAGTATATCCCCATTTCTTTGCATTTTATATTTAATTTTTAAATTTGTTTTATTTGTTATTTTTATAATGAGTTCTGCTAAGTTATTTAAATTAATTTGGATTCCAGATCCAATATTAAATACTTCACCAGAAGCTTTGCTCTCTGAAGTCAATAAATTAGCATGAACTATATCTCTTACATAAATAAAATCTCTTGTTTGCATTCCATCTCCATAGATTAATAAATCTTTATCTCGCATAACATTCCCAAACCAAATAGCAAGTACACCACTATATGCGGAATCTCTCTGTCTTGGTCCAAATACATTGAAATATCGTAAAGATTTTGTTTTTAAACCATAACTATGATAATATGATTGCATATATATTTCACCAGCTAATTTGGAAGCCCCATATGGAGAGATTGGAGTACATAGCATATCTTCTTTTTTAGGTAGTTTTGGATCATCTCCATAAACCGCAGCACTTGAAGCAAACACAATATTTTCAATATCTCTTTTTCTGGCTATATTAAGTATATTCAAAATACCATCTACATTAATATCATTACATGTTTTTGGCATTTTAATTGATTGGGGTACACTTGTGAAAGCTGCTTGATGAAAAATTATATCAATATCTTTAATTATTTCTAAAAGAAAGTCTAAATCTCTTATATCACCCTGAAAAAATTTAAAATTAGAATTTTTAGAAGCTAGGGCTAAATTTTCTTTTCTTCCTGTGAGAAGATTATCAATTCCAATGACCTCCGCTCCCAATTCTAATAATTTATCTGCAAGATTACTACCTATAAAACCAGCAACTCCAGTAATGACAACTCTTTTATTTTGAAAATTCATAATACCATCTTCTTTTTAGTTTTATTTTAGTCATTAAATTCATTCAAGAATTATTTAATTGCCAATCATATGTTTTTTCCAAACCTACATCTATATTAAATTTAGGATTAAAACCTAAGATTCTCTGGGCTTTTTGGATGCTAGAAAAAGTGACTTCCACATCTCCTTTCTGTTTATCAATATATTCAACATTCTTGCTCTTTTTAGCAATTTCATACATTTTATCTATTAAATTATTAACAGTTATTGGACTTGAGGATCCTAAATTAAAGATCTCTCCCTCAGCTTTCTTATTTTCACAAGCTAAAATCAAACCATTAATAATATCACTAACATAAGTGAAATCTCTGAGTTGGTTTCCATTCCCAAAAATTGTTAATTTTTTATTATGGAGAATTAAGTCAAAGAATTTCTTTATTGCCATATCAGGTCTTCCATATGGGCCATAAACTGTATAAAATCTTAAAGTGCTTATTGGTAAACTATACTCTCGATAATAATAATTTGCATATATTTCTCCAAATAATTTTGAAATTGCATATGTTGAAATTGGATTTTTTGGATGCTCCTCATCTACAGGTGTATATAATGGGTTCCCATATATAGACGAAGAAGACGAATATAGTATTTTCTTTATATTTTTCTCTAAAGCATATTCACAGATATTAATTGTACTACTAATATTATTATGTGTAATTTCTTCTGCATTATCTATTGAATATCGTACACCTGCTTGAGCAGCTAAATGAAAAATAAAATCAAATTCATGATCTAATTTTTGAAATATTGATTTATTTACAAGATCTCCTTTTATAATATCATATTCTTCTTTATGTTGATATTTTTCTACTATTTTATTTAATTGCTCTTCTTTTCCCAAATAAAAATCATTGAAATTATCTATTATTAGAACAAAATTGTTGTTATCAAGTAATGTCTCAACAAGATTAGAGCCTATAAATCCTGCTCCACCAGTTATTAAAATATTTTTATTTTTGATCATATAATATGCTAATTATAAAATATCTATCAATGTATTTTTTATTATTGGAATTTTGTATCCTTATTTAATACTTCTATTCAGATTTTAACAGTTATTATCTTTAATTTTACCTTCCTACTTGAAGAAAATCAATAATCAAAATTAAAAAAATCCTTAAACTATGAGTATTTATTTAATTTGCTACAAAATAAACCAAATATTTACTTTAAAATTCTTAAATATATTTTCTAATTAATCAAATTATAAGCAAAAAAGATGAATAATAACCCGAACAACATACGATTCTCAATTATGATGGCAAATCATAATCGCGAAAGATATATTGAAGAGGCAATTAAAAGTGTATTACACCAAACATATCCTTTCTGGGAGTTAATAATTGTTGATGATGCTTCTACTGATAAATCTATTGAAATTATCAATAAATTCAAGGCAAATAAAAAAATAAAATTGATACAACTTACAAAAAACGTTGGCCCCTCTGGAGCTCAAAGAATTGCAATAGAGAATTCCAACTATGAAATAATAGTTACGCTAGATTCTGATGATCTATTGTCTAAAGATGCTCTTAAAGAACTTGCGGATGCTTATGAAAAATATCCAAATTGCGGATTCATATACTCGACAATGTGGAGATTTGATTCTGAATCGAAAAAGTATAAAATTGATAAAACCATAAAAAATGTTGATGTTGATAGTGATGATTGGCTAATAAATCCACCAATATCTCATCTAAGGAGCTTTCGGAAAAATTCTTATTTAAAAACTGAAGGGTTTGAAATCGGTGATTATAAGGCAGGAGATAAAGAAATAATATATAAATTAAGTGAAGTAACAAAATTTAAGTTTATTAACAAGCCTTTATACTATTATAGAGAACATACTGGAGGAATGTCTCAAGGTTCTAGAGGTCTTGATGTAAGAGTTTATGATTATTTAGTCAAATACAAAACATATAAACGAAGACTAGGAACAAATCTTCCAAATTTTAACTTTAATAAATTAAAATCTGTATATTTTTACAATCTAATGTTATATAATTCCGTTAACTCGATTTTTAAGGTTTTTACTAAATTAAAATTTGATTTTTTCCTCAACAATATAATTCGAATTATACCTCTTAAAAGCGTTAGAAAAAAATTAGGAAATATTAAGAATAGATATATCGATATTTTTGGTTAAAATATATTATCTAAATCTTAAAAAACACACACAATTCCAAGAGAGATTTCAAATATTAGATTTTTAATATTTTTGAAATATATCTAACAAATATTTTATATATTATTAATGTCAATCTCGGAAATAATACCAGTATTTGTAAAAAGAGTCTATTTATTTTTAAATAGATTGAATCCTTATATCCATAATCTATGATTGCTTTCTTTTGAATCTCATAGGTAAATAATAAAGTTTCTTTAAGGAATTTGTTTTTTACTTGATTTGTATTTAATCTATATCTAATAAGTGGGAATTCTAAATTTTTCAATTTCCATCTTCTTCCAACTCTTAACCAGTAATCATAATCTTGACATACAAACCATTTTTTATCATATAAACCTATCTCATTAATTACCTTCTTTCTAAGAGTTACACTAGATTGAGTAAAGGGATTAATCCGAGTAATAATCTTTTTAATTTTTTCATTTTCTAAAGGATAATTTCTATGTCCAATTATTTTTGAATTTTCATTTATAACTATTGCATTAGATCCTACCATTCCATATCCTTTATTTTTCTCAAGGAAATTAATTTGATATTCTAATCTTTTTTTATTAGCAACATCATCACTATCAATAATCGAAAAATATTCTGCTTTTGAGGAGCTATATTGAAATCCTCTATTTCTCGTTTCTACAATTTTTAAATTCCTTTCATTTTTATAACACTTAATTCTGGTATCTATATTAGCATATTTTTGGATTATATTCCAACTCTCATCTGTAGAACCATCATCAATTATAATATACTCAAAATTAGTATAGGTTTGATTGAGAATACTTTCAATAGTCTCCGAGATAAAATTTGCATTATTATAATTTGGTGTAAAAACCGTTATATAAGGTTGATTTTTCTCTATTTTTTTGTTAAAATTTAACATTAATCTCAAATATTACTATATTATTGTTCTTAGATTTAATATCATGTTTCTAATAATCTTGAAATTATAAATAAAATCTCATTGATTTTTATTTAAAATCATCAATTATTATGAATAATATTTTAATAAATATTAAAAATATATGTAAATACCATCCTTATATAATATATTTCTTGCTTAATGGTTAAAATATGGAATTATAGTTCTCAAACTTAGTAATAATTCTCTAAATTTTCTTTATTTTTTAGATCTATTTCAAATTAAAATTAAATATGAAAAAACATTTTTTATAAGATTAATTTATTTTTAAGCTATAAAACCATTTTATTGATTCAAGAATAAATCTATATTTATTTATGTTTTATCAATATATATTTTATTCTTAAAATAATCAAAACTCCCTAAGAATAACTGTTTAAGGGTTTGAAAAAAGGAAAATTTAGTTCTATATTCTTTAAATTTTAGAAATGCAAAGAGAAAATTAAAAATAAAAAATTTCCATCCATATAATCGTAAAAAAACAGCACCTTTAGAGAATAATAATCCCTTTGTGAAGTTTATTCCTGAATGATCATCAGGAT
>CAZBEU010000491.1:0-3361 GCA_964491005.1 uncultured archaeon
ACTAATAAATGAAAATAATAATGATCTAACCAAGGAGAATGATAAAATTGAGATAGAATTTATTTCAAACTTAGATCATTTTTTTCCTATAGCAAAGGATAAATTGATTCCTTGTCCATCTAGCTGGAGTACAACTTCTGAAGACTTAAAATATAAAATACCGTATCCCTTATGGAAACATCCAGATAATTCTATTCATAAATATTATTGGAAAATTATAAAAAGTCTTAATAAACTAATTAATTTAGCAGATCGATTGGATATAGAAAAAGATTGGAATATTGAAAATTATTATAATACCGCCAGATATTTTTATGATAGGGGACTTCATAGTTGTCCCATATGGTGGGCAAATGCTACTAGAAATATCTGGAGTCCAAATTTAATTTATAAAGGTATAGAGTTGCTTATACGAGCAGCTCTTAATGCGCAATTAGCTTTAGTAAATGCTGGAGAGAGTAATGGAGATGGATATTTTGATTCTATTTCTTATTATCATGGTCTTTTACTAATGGAATTATATTCAATAAGTAAACAAAACCTTAGAAAGCAAAAAAAATAATTCTATTTTCTTTTCATGTTTTATAATATCTCAATATTTATTTTCATAAATCTTTTAGTTTCAATATTTCCCTTATAAACTAATCTTAATTTTAAAATCATAAATTATATAATTTTTAGTATACAATTATAACAAAAAGATATATTTAATTTCATAAGAAATGTCCGAAGAAAAACAAGATAAAATCAGATATTGCGCTTATTGTGGTCATATACTGGAAAATGATCGTATATACTGTCCAAAATGTGGAAAATTAAGTGTAAAAATAAAATCATCAAATCATCATAATGATACTCTCATTTCAAAAACACACACACCTTCTCCTGAAATTCCTGAAAGAGTTTGTGCAAATTGTGGTTCTATTATAAAATCTATGATTCTTAATCAATGTCCAATATGTAATACCAAACTTAAAGAAATTCCAAAAGAAAATATTGAAAAATTTCAAGAAAAAAAACCAGGCTTTCTTTTCACAGGTAATAAATTAGTTTCAGAAAAAGAATTAAAAATAAGTGAAGATTCTTGGAATTTTAAAGAAGGTTTAAGTGTTTTCTCAAATAGTATCCTTCTTTTTATAACCGGTTTTTTTTTTATTATAGTTGCGTATAGCTTTACTTACAAAGGAGATACCCCTCCTGAGAATATCTATAATCTAATTGTTTTTTCTTTACCAGAGATTTTATTTGGTATTTTACCAATTTGGTATATTTCTTCAAAAAATCATTCTTTTCAAAAGTTAAAATTAGATATTAACAAAAAAAAAATAGCATTTATAGTAATTATTGGAATTATTACAGGCATTAGTTTATATCTCATTAATATTTTTTCAGATTTTTTAATTCAACTCTTTATTAATTTAGGGTTAGAAAACATTCTCCCAATAAAGGACGATATTGAGGCAAACGCATTAATTATAAATAACGCAGAAATATATTGGATTATAATGATGATGATTATAAATATATTGAGTTCAATATCTATTGAAATCCTTTTTCGGGGAGTACTTCAAAATACTTTAAAAACGAGATATAAAAATGGATTAATAGATAAACTTATTGTAATTTCTCTAACTACACTAGCTTATACGATAATATTTTCGCTCTTCTCATATGAGCATGCTATATACTTTATACCTTACTATTTATTAATAAATTTTGTACTAGGTATCATTTTTGAATATAGTGGTTCTCTTTATACAACAATTATAGCGCAATGTTTCTTAAATGTATTCAGTTTAATTGTAATTTATTTCAATCTTTTTTAAAATCTGATATTAACCATTTCATATTTAATTTTAATAATAATAAATCAATTTACTCTATAGTAAATAATAACAAAAGAATTCTATAATTATAATAAATAGTTTTTGCAATTGGAGTATCTGGATTGACAAGAAAAAGCTATAAGAATAAAGGAATGAAGCAAAATATCGTTATTTCTCTTGCTGGAGCACATGGAGTTGGAAAAACGACTATTTTTTATTTATTAAAAAAAGAAGTTATTGATAATCCTAAATTCAAATTTTTTCCTGAAAGATATAAAAAAAATCCTCCTTTTCCATTTGGATCAAAAAATAAACAAATAGCTTTTCGATCAGAAATTCATTTTTTACAGCAACTTACTAAAAGAAATAAAAATATAATCAATTACGATCAAAACTATAATGGTCGAATAGTTATTCTTGATAGAACGCCTCTATGTGTTTTAATCTATTCAAAAGGTCTTTTTCTCAAAGAAAAAGATTATAACCTCATCAAGGATATGTATAATTCTGTTTCATGGAGAGAAGATTATATTGTATATTTAACAGCAGAACCAGAAACTATCCTAAAAAGAACAATTCAAAGAGGATCATTAGAAACAATAAGAAAAGCATGGAATGAAACTGAAATGAATTATCTTAAACATATTCTTACGTTTTATCAGCAAATGTTAATATTGAAACAACAGGAAAAGAAACTTTTTATAATAGATACTGAAAATGAGAGTCCTCAAAATATAGTAGAAAAACTGAAAAATATTATCACAGAAATAACACACTATTCATTTAAAAAATGTCTTGCTTCCCCTTCTTGGCAAATGAATTTGTCTAAATTTTTAAATTGAAAAGTAATAAATTTTATTAATAAAGTGCATTATCTTTATCTATATTAAGGTACAATCAAACATAACAGAAATAAATTTCGTAAAATTATGTCAACTTTAGCTGATGATGTCAGAGAAAAATTAATGTATCTACTAAAGGATGAGGAACAAAAAACCGATCTTGAGGATCTGGCTGTTTTATCTCGAGTTGGAATGAAAATATCTACGGCAAAATCCTTTATTCTAGATGCTGATGCTATTTCCGCATCTAGTACTGCCCTCATTGATTTAGGTTTAAGACTAAGTGAAGCAACTAATCATGGATCTCTAAGAGAAATAATACTCCATAATTATTCTGGTTATAGCATTCTTATGGCTATTAATGATGAATATATTGTTTTTGGAGGTCTCTGTGCTGTTCATAGAATTGGATACTATTTAGGATATCTTCGTGATTTAGCAAAGAAGTTAAACAGACTTATTTCTGGCGATGAAGAAACAGAAATGGCTCTAACTCTTGAAGATGCTGAATTAGACAAAATACGAAAGCAAAAACAAGAAGAAAAACTAGAAGAAGAAACATTAGCGATTAAACCTCCTTCTATTGAGGAAGATAAAGCAGCTCTAGATGGACTACTTGGATTTCTTGATGATTGGGAAAAAGAGGGCAGCGATTTTGAATCGTTAGAACAAGATAATGCAAACAACATTGTA
>CAZBEU010000492.1:0-6857 GCA_964491005.1 uncultured archaeon
TTATCTTGAGTTAGGACAATCATCAACAACTTTAAGTGGGGGTGAATCCCAAAGGTTAAAAATTGCAAGAGAACTTAGAAAAAGAAGTACAGGAAATACACTTTATATCTTAGATGAACCTACAACAGGTCTTTCAAGTTATGATGTAAATATTTTGTTAAACGTTCTTCAGAAATTAGTAGATAAAGGTAATACTGTTATTCTCATTGAACATAATATGGAAATTATTAAAGCTGTAGATTATATTATCGATATAGGCCCAGAAGGGGGAGAGAAAGGAGGGGAAATTATTGTAATGGGTACTCCTGAAGATATAATAAAAAATCAAGATTCTTATACAGCAGAATTTTTAAAAAATTATCTGAATTAGTATCTCCTATCTTATATTAAAAATTAGTAATCAATTAAAAAAAGAGAAAAACTAATAGATAATTTTAATAAAAAATAGATGAATAATCAGAAACCCTTCCAAAATCTTTTTACTGGATCTTCAAATGCGTCTTCAATTTTCTTTCCAAAATCAGAAAAAAGAGTAACATTTCCATTCCATTTTTCATTTTCTATTAAATGAGAATAATCTTCAAAAAATTTATTAGAAATTACTTCTAATTCATTGGTTATTTTCTCTTTTTTAAATCTTGTATTAGAATTTCCTATAAATAATATGTTATTTTTTTTCAACAATACAAATTGTTTATTACTCAATTGAAAATGAGATAATCCTCCTTCTGATACTTCTTCTGCAAATGTATTTATTGCACTTAGAAGGGCTCCAAACAACTGAGACTCCATTTGAGGATCAAATACACGATTAAATAGTACTAATCCATCTTTTGTAATTATCCAGAAATCCTGTAATATTTTTGCCATTGGCATATTATCCTCATTGTCTTATATTTAGAACTTACAATTAAAATTATGAAATAAGCACCAAATCAAATATCCTAAAAATGTTATATTGTAAATTATAAAATTTTCTTACATATAAAATTAATTTCTATCTATATAAGATTTCACTCCAACAATGATAATATGAAATTCGAATTTAGATAAAAAAAAATATCTTGAAAATTTTTTTTCAAGATAATACTCTTTTCTTTATAAATTTAGGTAAAAAGAAACCTAAATCATATAGATATGCGCTAGCAATGAGAATTACTCTTATAACAACTATAATACCTTCTGCAGGATCTTGAAGGAATGAATCTAAAGCTGCACCTAGACCAAATGCAATCCATGCAAATAATAAAAATCTTCCTTTCCATTTAATTTCAGGATCATTCAAACTCATAGATTTTAAAGAAAAATAGATTCCAGAAATCACAAATGATAATGTTGAAACTACTACTATGTATTTAAATATTGGACCATGTGAAGAATCAAAATTACTTGCGTCTATTGAACCTAAAACACTCACATCAACAAAGCAAAATACAATAATTATTAATTCCCAAATCACACTATAAGGTATAAATACGGCTAAAAACTTTTTTGTGAGCTTAGGATTAACCATTATTGTAAATGAGTACATCCAACACACTATTGCAATGGGAATAAAAAAATTAGCAATGAATATATAAGCTTCTACTGAAAGCCATTGTGAGAAAAATCCAAACGAAATGAATTGTACTGCAATACCCCACCATGCTGAAGATAACAAAACATAACTCATTCCTACTGTTACTAATTCCTTTCTTTTAAGCTTAATAGCTTTTATTATAATCCTAATTCCTATAAAAATAGCGAAACAAACCCAAATAAAACCCAATGTTCCTTGAAGAAGTTGAGAACCATCTAAATCTTGAAAAGCCATAATATATATGAAATTTCATATACTATTTATACTTTTTTTATAAAATCGATATATGAATTAACTAAATATAATTCGCTACAATTGTAATTTTTAACAAATAATATTTATTTTATTTTAAAGCTAATAGCTATTGGGATATTCTAAATTATTTACATAGTTTTCTTTTTAAAAAAATAAGAAATATTATTCAAAAATAAATCATATAGTAATATAGATAAAGAATTTATTGCATTAGGAGAAAGATTAAATGACAGAAAATCAACCAACTGACAATAAGAAACCCATACGCTCAGCTATTTTATGCATTCTTGGACATATCGACCATGGTAAGACATCTATTTTGGATTATATTAGAGGAACTGTAGTTCAAAAAAGGGAGGCAGCAGGAATAACTCAACATATTGGTGCATCCTTCTTTCCAATTGAAGATATTAAAAACTTTTTGGAAAAATCTAAGAAAGAATTCGCTCAAAAAAACTTAAAGTTACCTGGATTATTAATTGTTGATACACCTGGTCATGCAGCATTCATGAACTTACGGAAAAGAGGAGGTGCTGTTGCAGATATAGCAATACTTGTTGTAGATATCACAGCTGGGACTCAGCCTATAACTTGGGAAGCTGTTAGGATTTTACGGGAGAGAAAAACACCTTTTGTAATAGCTGCAAATAAAATCGATAGAGTGTCTGGATGGAAACCAAATACTGATGCGGATTTTTTAGATACATATAATAAACAAAAAGAACATGTGAGAGAGTTTCTTGATAGGGACATAATGAGAATGGTCGGAGATTTTCTTGAGGAAGGGTTTAAGGGGATTGATAGATATGATAAAATAAAAGATTTTACTAAACAAATTGCTATTGTACCTACTAGTGCTAAGACAGGAGAGGGTATTTCAACCCTATTAATGGTTTTGATGGGTTTAGTTCAACAATATCTAACAGAAAATCTTCAATTTTCAGAAGGTTCTGCTCAAGGTGTAGTCTTAGAAGTTAAGAAAGAAAGAGGTTATGGGAAAACAATGGATGTGCTTATCTATAATGGCGTTTTGAATAAAGGAGATGCTTTTATTGTTGGAGGATTACAAAATCCGATTAAATCAAAAATTAGGGCTCTTCTAACACCAAAACCTTTGGATGAAATAAGAGATCCAAGGCAAAAATTTGATTCAGTAGATATGGTGAGTGCTGCAGCTGGAATTAAAATACTTGCTCCCGATATTGATGATGTAGTTGCTGGGTCTCCATTCCGTAGTGTAATCGATCCCCAAATGGAAGAAAAAATATATCAAGATATTGAAGATGAGGTTCAAAAAATTAAAATAAAAACCGAAAAGGCAGGTGTAGTGCTTTTAGCGGATACACTAGGCTCGCTTGAAGCTTTAGAAAATCATTTATCAAAAAATGGTGTTAAAATAAGCATTGCTGATGTTGGCCCAATTAAAAAAGAGGATATTATTAATGCGAAAATAGTAAAAGATTTTGATCCCTATTCTTCTGTAGTATTAGGTTTTAATGTTCCTATATTACCTGAAGCAGAAGAGCAAGCTCATATAGATCATATAAGAATTTTCACTAACAATGTTATCTATAGATTATTAGAGGATTATCTTGAATATTCTGAAACAAGAAAAGCAGAGGATACAGCAAAGGATTTAGGAGATCTTATCTTACCTGCAAAATTAAAAATGTACCCTCAATATATATTCAGAAATTCTAATCCTGCTGTTTTTGGAGTCTCTGTAGAAGCTGGAACTTTAAAACCAAAAGTTTCTCTTATTACTGACAAAGGTAAAAAAGTAGGTAGAGTACATCAACTTCAAGATAAAGGTCAAAATATTGATAAAATAGATAAGGGAGGAGAAGCAGCTATCTCAATTCGTGGTATTGAGATCGGTAGAGATATTGATAAAGATGAAACCTTATTTGTTTCAGTTCCTGAATCTCATGTTAGACAATTAAATTCAAGATTTATCAATGAACTTAGAAAAGATCAAAAAGAAGCACTTAAGGAGTATATTAAAATTAAAAGAAATACTGAACATGCTTGGTGGGGCATTTAATTAAAGAATATTTTAATATAATAAATAATAAATATATTTATATAATTTATCGCGAATATTTCAGATAAAATCGTTATTTAAGTTATAGATCCTTTCTATTATGAATAAAATAAATAAAATATTATCTAATGTACTCGAAGAAATTAAACCTATTCAAGAAGAATTAATATTTTTAGATAATCTTACCAATAAAGTAAAATATCTACTTGACATAAAAGCTAAAGAGTTAAATATAAAATATCTCCTAATTGAACCCCAAGGTTCAACTGGGATAAAGCAAACTCAATTAAAATATGATTCTGATTTGGATTTATTTATTGGATTAGATTATTCTCTTTTTAAACAAAATTATAAAGGATTATCAAAAAATAAGCGGAAGCAATTAATTAAAAAAGATCTCCTAATGTACTGCAACAAATGGATTAAAAAATCATTTGAAAACCAAGAATCGTTCTTCAATTTTAAATTATCTTATGCAGAACATCCATATGTTCAAATAGACTATAAAAAAGAGAATATTCTAATAAAACTTGATATTGTTTTATACTTCGAAATAGATTTGGACATTATAAAAAAAAAAGGACCAATAACTGCAGTTGATCGTTCTCCCTGGCATGGAAGATTTATTCAAAATAATTTAACTCTTGAACAAAAGGATGATGTTAGACTTTTAAAACAATTTTTTAAAGCATGTTATTGTTATGGTGATAAAAGTCCAGTTGGGCGAGGTGGTTTTATTGGTTATAGTTCTGAACTCCTTATTTATCATTTTTCAAATATTATTGAAGTATTTACTAATTTTGATAAATTACCGCAATTCCCTTTAGATTATTATAGAAGAAGAAAAGAAGAACTGGCTAAAATTCCTCATTTTCAAAATGATTTTCTAATAATAATCGATCCAATAGATAAAAACAGAAATGTAGCCTCCTCAATATCCAAAGAAGCATACGAATATTGTAATCATCAAGTCTCAGAATTTTTAAAAAATCCAAATAAATCTTATTTTGAAATAGGTGAAATACCTGAATTTGAAATAAGTAATTCGAATTTAATTATTAATAATCTTTTTATTGTGGAAATAAAAGATATAAAGAAAATAAAACATTATACAGAAATTAGAGATAAATTATTTTCATTGGGTGAGCATATAAAAATTCATGGTGAAAAAGAATTCACACATGAACCAAAATTTGGCGAAATTATATTTGAAATCTATTTTGAACCAAATATTGACGAATATAATATCGCAATATTTTGTACCCAACCTTTAATATCAGAGAACTACGATCGGAAAGGTCCTGCTTTAAATGATAATGATCATAATAGGAGATTTAAAGAAAAAAATCCCAATTATTTTGAAAAGAATGGATTTCTTTGGGTAAATTCCTTGAGAAAATACCATTTTTTTTTAGATTTCCTTAAAGATGTAGTAGAGGAAAGAATTCCGGACTATCTACAAATTGTAAATATATCTCAAGCATGCTATATTAAAAGAAAGTCAGGGAGACGGGCATTATATGTCCTTAATCATATGGTTTTACCCTTTTCAAAATCAATTCAAAAAATAAATTTAAACTAAGTAAATCTGGATTCAGATTTTTAAGTTATAATACAAAATAAAAAATATTTTACAGCTTTTAAATAATTAAGGACAATGAAAAATATTGTAAATAATAGAGAAAATATGGATATTAAAGATGTTTATATTGAAATTACTAATTTTTGTAACTTTCAATGTAAACATTGTTATCGTTTAGATCGACATCGAGCAGAACATAAACCTTTAGAACAAATTAAAATTAATTTAGATTTAGCATCAGAATTAAATGCTGAAAACGTGATTTTTACAGGAGGAGAGCCATTTTCTCATCCTAAAATTGAAAAAATTATTAATCTTGCTTCAAAATATCCCTTTAGACGTTGTATTATTACAAATGGAAGTTTTCCTGAACCAAGAAATATTGAAAAGATGGATGTTGTAGATATCTCAATGGAATTTTATGGAGAAAAACAATCAGAATATAGAATGTTTCCACAATTATTTGAAAAAATTCAGGGATTACTAACTCGTCTTAAAAACAAAGTTAAACGAAGTATTATAACAACTGTGTTTAAAGAAAATCGAGATCATTATGATGTTTTAATTGATTTTGCAAAAAACAATGCTGAGAGTATCGTTTTTTCTCATTATATTCCAATAAAAGATTATCCTACTCCTTATTCTGCTTCTGAATACCAAGAAATTATTAAATATATTAAACATAAAGCAGAAATATATAATTCATCAACATTTGAAATTATTTTCTATGAACTCTTTTATTATATTAATTATCCTTCTGAAGGAATTGCTCGTAATCGCTGTAAAAAACGATTATTTATCAGAAATGATAATAAATATTCTTTATGTCCTTTTTATCCAAATATTTATGATACAATAGAAGAAGTAATTACTGAGAGACGTAAAGAGGATCTTCCATTTGAATGTAGTATGTGTAATCATATACAAACATGTCACGGAGGGTGTCCTGCATATCGATTAATTAAATATAATTCTCTTGATCAGAAAGATCCTTATTGCAATGAATAATATCAACACTTTTCAAAATTTTAGCTCATTCTTTATCAAAAAAGGTCACAATTCGGAGAAATATAATCAATTAAAAAAGGAAGAATATATTCTTTTTTTTTTAGAATATTAAGTTATTAAGATGAAATTTAATCAAAAAATTTTTCTTGTAAAAACGTGTAATTAACATTACTTTTTCTTTAGTTTTAAAATTAAAGGCAGAGTATCAATAAATACAATAAAACTTTTATCATTTCTAATATTTAACTATTCAGTTTCTATTTATACAATTTAATCATTTAAAATAATTTGTGATTTATAATGGTAAAAGTAAAGAATCCGGATACAATTCAAAAAGAAATCGCAGAAGGTTCTTATGAGAAAAAAAGGATATTCTCGATCGTAGCACA
>CAZBEU010000493.1:0-4896 GCA_964491005.1 uncultured archaeon
CATTGATTGATGGAAAAAAAACTAATAGAGAAATTATTAATTCATTCCCTTCAAATAAGGAATCTGAAATTAAAAAAGCACTTGAAAAATATAATCAAATAGGTGTCATTCAATTTTATCCTACAATGATAACTAATCCCTCTATAATAACCACTGAACACATAACCTTACCAAAAAAAAATCCTTTAAATCCTCCTTATCTCAAGAATCTAATGATAAATATTACAGAAAAGTGTAATTTAACTTGCAAACATTGTTATATAACTGATAAAAATCCGATGAATATGGAATTGGAGGTTTTATTAAAATTAATAAAAGAATTTTATGAATTGCAAGGTATTAAGATAATTTTAACAGGAGGAGAACCTTTTCTATACGCTAGACTTAAGGACCTATTAGAAGAATTAAAAGATATTCCCCTTCAAAAAGTACTTTTAACTAATGGTACTCTTATCCACAAACAAGATCAAATAATTATAGACCTCTTGAGAGAAAATTATTTCGAAGTATTTGTAAGTATTGATGGTTTAGAAAATACTCATAATAATTTTCGAAATTCAGATTGTTTTCAAGAAACAATCAAAGGAATAAAAATCCTTATGGATAATAATATTAGTGTTTCTATAAATACAATGATTCACAAACAAAATCTATGTGAGTTTGATGAAATTTATAAATTTATAACATCTCTTGGAACAGTTAAGAATTGGTCAATCGATATTCCTACATTCGATGATGAAACTTCAAAGGATATCAGAGAAAAATATGAAATATCTTTTGAAGAGGGGGGTGAAATACTTAAAAATTATGGATGGGGGGTAATTTATGAATCATCTTCAGAAGGAGAAGATGTAAATTATGCATGTGGTCCATATATGATGGCAATCGATGTAAAAGGAAAAATAACTAAGTGTGGTTTTTTTTCAGAATATAATCTAGGAAATGTATTTGATCTTAATATTAAAAACGCTTGGGAAATCATTCAAAAGGAATTAAATTGGAATATCAAAGAACTTAAATGTGCTGAAATAGAATGTGAATATCTTGATAATTGTAGGGGAGGATGCAGATATAGAGCTTATAAACAAACAAATAATATAAAAGGGATAGATTCTTTCAAGTGTTATCAATTTGGAAAAATAATTAAATAAAAAATATTGTCAATTAATAAATACTATTAAAGAGGTACGAAAATTGGTTAAAGAGCATGAAATTATAAGAAATGAAGATGATATAAGTCCGCTAAATAGACAATTAATAAATATTATTTGTCATAAATGCAATTTTTATCATGAAGATCAAGAATATTGGGAAAAAGAATATGAATGTGCTGCATATAAATTCATTCGGGAATTATATCAAACAAATCAAATCAGTATTGATAAAATAGAAGAAATTTTTAAAAATATTGATCTGAATCCCGAAAGAGATTTAAAATAAAAAGAATAATAGTAAATTTAATTAGATTTAACAAATATCTAACATACTATAAAATAAAGGAACATAAAGGATAATAGAATTATTTTGAATAATAAAAATAATCAATCTAAAAGAAAAAATCTTTTTTTAATTTTCTCAATATTTCTACTACTCTTTTCCATGAGTTTTTTATATTATCATAGATTTAATAGTTATATAGGTTGTAAAAAGATACAATGTTCCTCATCTGGAGCTACTATAAACGCTAATTTATATATTCCAAGGAAGAGTTTGGATTTTCAAGAACAACATCCTTTAATTTTTTTCCTTCATGGACTTGGTAGCCAAAAAGACTTGGATCCTAGAATTCCTTTAGAACTAACTAAAAGAGGATTTTTTGTAGTTAGTGTTGATTATAGAGGGAGTGGTGAAAGTACTGGCGAACTATTAGATATCAATTATAATGAGTATCAGAACCGAACAAATATACCTGCTATTGCTCAAGATTGTTCGAGATTATTAGATAAAATAGAAACTCTTCCTGAGTATAATAGAATTAATAATTCTCAAATCGGAATTGTTGGGCATTCATTTGGAGGAATGGTTGCTTTGATGACAAGTGCATTAGATAATAGATTTAAAGCAACAGTAACTTGGGCAGGTGTAGTCAACTTTTCAGCACAATTATTAGGAATAAGTGAAAGTAATCTTTTTATGAACTATATACCCGCAAAAATAATAAATCAAACAAATCCTCAAAACCTTTTAGTAATTCATTCGATTTATGACAATACTGTACCATATAAAAAAAATGCTTTGGTTGCTCATGATTTAACCAACTGTACATTGGTAAATATTACATATCATATCTTAGGTGGTCCTCATTTCCTTTTAGCAGATGAAGTTTTAATAAAAACAATAAATTGGTTTGAAATAACCTTTTTTAATTCTGATTCAATTAATGGACCTATATCTTTATCATACTTTCAAGTTTATATCTTGTTATTTTTAACATTATTTTCAATATTTTTAGTTACTATAGCTATAATGCTTAAAATGTCTCAATATTTTAATATAGAAAAAGAAGAATCAAAAATATTAAAAGAAAGCAAACATAATAGAATTGTCTCTGGTATTCAAAATTCATTTACGATAATAACATCATATATCGTATTTATAATGATTTGGGTGTTTTTTATTAGAGAACTTGGAATACCTGGTCTTTTTATTGCGCCTGTAGCGATAATAATATTAATTTTTGTTCTAAGTTCTATTAATTATATTATTGGAAGGGTTAAATCAAATGGGGAAAAAAAAAATTACTTTTCAAAATTAAATTTAAAACATATAATATCTTCTCACTTCGAAAAGAATGTTATTCTTTATCCTATAATTTCGGCAACTATTTTTTTAATTTTATATTTCTCATTTTCTGTTTCATTTCCATTTGCCTATTTTTCCCCTAACAATATAATTTCCTTTATATTGGCATATGGTGTTTATCCTTTTTATTTAGTATTTGAATTATATTATAGAAAAGTAGTATTTGACAGGTTAAATTTTATAAAATCTTCAGCTATCAAATTAACTATCGTAAACGCTATGGGTATAACACATATGCTTATCTTAATGTTTTTAGCTTATGGATTATTTCTTATAGTTGCTTTTATAGCAACTTTTCTTATAAGTCTCGTTGTAATGTTAATGAACTCTCTAATTTATAATAAGACCGGTAAAATTAGTTCAGTTTTAATAAGTTCATTTATAATCATCCAAATCTTTTTTTGCTCAGCACTTACTACATTATATGGATTTGGTTCACTAATAAGATTATTATAGTAAATAGGTATAATTAAAATTTAAAATGAATAAACAAATTATTAGTTTTAGTCGTAGAACTGATGGACCTGCGTTTTATATGGATAGATTTCAAGACGCGATTGAAAAAGAGTATATATATGTTCAAAATCCATATAGTAAAAAGGAATATAAAGTATCTCTTAAACCCAATGATGTTGCTGGATTTGTATTATGGTCAAAAAATTTTAAGCCTTTTCTGAATAAATGGGAAATAGTATTAAAATATTCTCAAAATACCCTATTTAGTTCACAAAGGAGAATTCCTATATATTTTCAATTTACAAGAAATTCTGTAGATAGGACTTTAGAACCAAATACACCTTCTCTTCAAGAAAGTCTTTCTCAATTGAAGGAAATGATAGAAATTACTTCTCCTGATCATATTATGTGGAGATTTGATCCAATTGTGTTTTACCGAAGTAATAATATACTGTTAAATAATCTTAAAGATTTCAAAGAAATTGCTTACCAATTTTCTAATTTTGGTATCACTAAATGTACTATTTCATTCGCTACTTATTATAAGAAAGTAGAAAATAGATTCAAAAGATTTTCACTTAATTATTATAAAATTAGCGATAAGGAGATGAAAAAAATAACGGAAGAGCTTGTTAAAATCGCAAAAAAATATAATATAACTTTATTTGCTTGTTGTAATCCAGATTTGCTAAAAATAGATGGAATACAGCAAGCTCATTGTGTTGATGGAAATCTTTTATCAAAATTATGGAATATCTCTTTATCTACAGCTAAAGATTCAGGTCAGAGAGAATATTGTGGTTGTACTAAAAGCAGAGATATTGGAGGATATGGAAAAGATTGGATATGTTATCATAGTTGTCTTTATTGTTATGCTAATCCAAATAATAGAGCCAAGAGAACATTTGATTTTGAATAATATAATATTCATATTTATTTTCTAATAAAAATTAGACAAATAACACAAAGAATTAAAATAAAGACAAGATTAGGAATTAGCGCAAAAATGGGGACATAAATCGGAATTGGAGATGGAATATAAAAATAAAAAACATAAGATATAATCATATAATAGAAAAATAGAATATTTCCTATATATAGACATAAAATAATAATTATTTTCTTTATATTTATTTCTAATGTAGTATATATTGCTTTTTTGAAGATATAGAATAATAGATATGTTAATTCAGAAAGAATAAGACCAGTAAAAATAATTAATAATGCAAAATATTGAAGCCAATTAGAAGCAATACCTGGACTTACTTCAATATCAAATAACTTAAAAATATCTCTATGATAATATTGAAGGTATACTACTTTGAACTACCAGCCCTTAAAGAAGCTGGATTCTTGCTTCCACGACCACTGCACCTAAATGGCGTCTTACATGATCTCCACAAGCGTAACTTCCCGTAGTCCCTACGGAAGGTCATGAAATGACTGTGATACCTTTTTCTTCTAAGAGACGTATCCCTTCTTTCTTAATATTAGTAGAGACGTTCTTATCTCGGTGATGATGCGTGCCACATTCGGGGCATATCCATTCACGTTCGCTTAAAGATAATTCCTCATTTTTATATCCACAGATAGAGCAGAGTTTACTTGAAGGAAAAAAGCGGTCTACTTCTTGATAGT
>CAZBEU010000494.1:0-3858 GCA_964491005.1 uncultured archaeon
TTTTTAGAAATATTTTTAGTAATCGATTTTTTTAAATATTGGTATGGGTGATTACATATTTGTTTAAATTTAGTTAGTAATCCTAAGATAAAGATATTTTTATTTTTTTTATTTGAATCTATCTTGTCAAATTCTTCTAAAGAATCATTAACTAATTTTTTATACAGTGATAACTGAAGCTCACTTAGTTCTACATAAATTTTTATTTCATTTTTCTCAGGTAAATCTTTTATTATCGATTTATCTGTTTTAACTCTCCTAAGGATAAATGGTGCAATAATTTTTTTTAATTGCATTATAACATTTTCATCAGAATATCTTTCTATTGGAATAATTGTATCCTCTTGGAATTTTTTTCTTTCTCCTAGTAATCCAGGATTTAAGAATTCAAATAAAGTCCAAAGTTCTTCCAATCGATTCTCTATTGGAGTACCACTTAAACATGCTTTATATTGACCTTTTAATTCATAAATAGCTTTAGTCTGTTGGGCGCTAAAATTCTTTATATTTTGGGATTCATCAATAATTATTCCGGTAAAAGAAATTGTCTTCAAAAAATCTATATCATTTCTTACTGTAGCAAATGAAGATAATATAATCTTATGAGGTGTTAAGTTTTTTATAAATTTAGAGATATTTTTTTCACGATTAGGACCATGATGAAGAATAATTTCAAGATTAGGAGCAAATTTATTTACCTCGTGTTTCCAATTATATAACACAGATGTAGGACAAATAATCAATGTACTTCCGAAATTATCAGGATATCTTTCTTTAAAATATAATAAAAGAGCAATTATTTGTATTGTTTTTCCTAAGCCCATATCATCTGCTAAACATACTCCAAAATTTAATTCACACATATTTACTAACCAAGTTAAACCTTCATTTTGATAAGGTCTTAACTTGCCTTTAAATGTTTTTGGAGGATTTACTTTTTCAAATTTTTTTAAAGTTTTTATTTTTCTTACTATTTCTTCAAATTGATCTTCAATAACAATATCATAACTAATTCCTTCTTCTAATCGTACTTTTCCAGAAAGTCCTAATTTAAGAGCATCTAAATAATTAATAGTCCCTTGTAACTGATTAAATTTATTAGAGGATTTATTAGAAGTAATAATTTGCTTTAAATTGTTGATGTCTTGTTGTTCTACTAAAACCCATTTATTTTTCCAGTTTATTAGAGATTGGTTTGAATTAATTATCTTCTCTATTTCGTGATTTTCTATAATTTGTTCCCCAAGCTTAATCTCCCATTTATATTTTAATAAATCACTCATTTGAAATATAGGATTTAATACATTGGAAAATACACGGTTTTTATGATTTTTTTGAGGACTTATTACTATTTTAGAAGTTAGCCTCTGTTTTCCCCCTATATTAAAAACATCGGGGAGAATTATGTTGTATCCACTTTGAATCAGTAAATCTTTAGGAAAACTAAGGAAATTCATAACTTCATCAGAATCTATTTCAATATCTTTTGGATATGATTGATTTAATGCTTTTTTTATAGGAGGATAAATAATTGTTGCTAAATAAAGGCTTTTTAAGACAGACTCAACTAGATCCTCTTTATTCTGCATTTGATTTTTTATTCTTTCAACATTTTTATTTCCAAGCCAAAAATCTTGTAATGAGACAATGTCTACAGAATCCCTCGTGGATATATAAAATTTCAAAATCCAATTATGGTCTTCTTTTTCAGGATATTCTAATTGAATTGTAAGCCTAATTCCATATTTAGCTATTGATAGTTGGATGGAATCTGCCCAATTATTTATAAGTTTAGGAATAATTGATTCATGCAATTTAAAAATATTGAAAGAATTATTTTTGTTTATCAAAGATTTTAAAAATTTATAATCCCAACTTAGATTTAACTCTCGATTTTTTTCTTTTAAAATATCTATATTATAAAATTCCTTTAAAGAGTGGAAATGAGTAGATTTTAAAATATATCTAATTAAAGAATCCCCTAAATTTTTAATATAATGTGAAAAGATATAAGAATTATGCCATAATTCATCAGTATATTGAATTTTTTTACTTTTATTTGATTTATTTTGATATTTATAACTTGCTGGAATATTAAATGCTTGCCATGGGCTATTATTTAGAATATAATTAAATCGGTCATGATCTTTTTTAGTTTTGAGAAGAATTTGCCATTCACATTTAAAATTTGAATCTGTTTCTTTTTTAAAATGTGGAACAAAATTTCCTTGCGATAAGAGTTCAAAATTTAACTTTGTTAATAAAGCCCAAGTTATAACAGAATTAGATAAAATACTTTCTGATTTATTATGAGTACTAATATCATATATTTCTAACTTATTTAATAATCTAGAAGCAGGAATTATAGGTAAGATTTTTGCATTCATTTTTTTGATTATAAAATAATCTTTTTTGAGTATGGCTAAGTTGATATAACATGACATTAAATTATCAACTGGAATTTCTGGGAATGTTTGAGAAATGTTTGAAACCAGATTTTCTTCAGAATTAGATTCCTCAATCCATAATATAAAAAAATTTGAATTTTTTGGAATTTCTTTTGTGTTTGAAAATAAAGAAAATTTACTTAATTCATGATTCCAATAATCTGAGGGAATATATGTTAGCTGTAAATCTGAATTTAATATCATTTAAATATAGGACTCCATAAAAAAGTAATCTCTACTTATAAGATCTAAACGATTTATTAAAATTTTTGGGTTTAAACCATTTGAAAATTATATTTGATCACAAAAATAACCTTTATAGTTTCTTATAATCATCTAATATAAGTATAGTTAATTGAACTACCAGCCCCTAAAGGTAGTGATTTTATAAATATAGATAAATAAAAGATCCAATTCTTAAGAATTATATGAATTAATTGGTATTATTCTCCTATTTTTTTATAACATTTTAATAAAATGTATAATTTCATGAGCTAATATGATCTTTTTTTAGATTTTTATCTACAAATTAAAAAAATATTATGACATTGAAAAATATTAAAACAGGAATTTTTATTTTTCTTATACTTTTAGCTGCAACTTTTTTTAGTTCAGGTTTAATTAATAGTATTTATTTCAAGAACAAGAATAATGAGCTTCCTGTTAAAATAGATTTAAAATCTTCAACAACTTTAGGTAGGACAATTGGAGGTTTAGATATTGATAGAATTGGCTATGGGATAACATATTCAAATAATGTTGTATATATTGCAGGAACTTCAGGAATATTTTATATCGATGTTTCAGATGCGACTAATCCATATTTAATTGGTGAATTTCCAACAGAAGTAAGTTGTGAGGATGTTTATGCTATTGGAGATCTTGTATATGTGGCTGATGGGCGTGATATTACAATAGTTGATTTTAGTGATATTAATAATCCAATAGAAATAGGAAGAACATATTGTCCTTCAGACGCTATGGATATTATAGTCCATGAGAATTATGCTTATTGTGGATCTTCACGAGCTTTTACTATTTTTGATATCTCTGATCCATACAATCCTGTTCTTCTGGGTCAAATGAGCCTAGATTCACGTCTTTATGAGATGAAAATACAAGATAATATTGCTTATATAGCAGGATCTTTTGGATTATATTGTATAGATATTTCTGATCCTCAAAACCCAGCAATCATGGGAAGTATAGACTTAAATTCAAACGCCCTAGATATAATTGATAATATCGCATATATAGGACAGTATGGTACGCTTATATATATTGATATAAGCGATCCTTATAATCCAAATATAATCGGTAGTATTGATACGGCAGGAAAACCTTTAAATATAAAAATTCAAGAAAATATTTTGTATATGGCAGGATTTTATGATGGAATTGCATACTATGA
>CAZBEU010000495.1:0-2561 GCA_964491005.1 uncultured archaeon
ATCATCAAAATATCCATATTGCATTATTTTAACCTTAAGAAATTCTTTATTTCAATTTAGATCTTAACATCAATAAATCTTAGTTTCATAAATAATTTTTGAATTATATTATAATCTTATTATAAAAATGTCCTTGCAGTCGTATGACTATTATTAAAAATTAAATTGATTAAAATAAAGTATTTTAGATATAATTTTTAAAAAGAGAAATTAATCATCTTAAATATCCATACAAGGAACATCTATAGTAATCATATAATTTCTATGTCTTAAAAAATCTAAAATATAAAAAAGAGAATTAATAGCAGCTCCACTGAGAAATCCAAAAAAGTGTGCATAAAATGCTACTGATGGATGAGCTGACACTATTAGAAATGATCCAAAGAATAGATCTACTATTAATGAAAAGAAATATTTTCTTTTTACTAAAAAAGTTATACTTAAAGCTCCCATGGTCCCAAAAATACCCCCAGATGCACCAGATAACATACGGTTTGGATCATCGGTTAAAAATACTTGGAAAACATTTCCAATTATAGCAGATAAAATAAATAGTATTAGATAAGTCCAAGAAGGAAATTTTATATTAACTTCATAAAGGCATCCAAAGATTAAAAATAATGATAGATTTATGATGAGATATATTCTGTGTTGATGAACAAAGATAGAAGTAAATAATCGCCAAAATTCAAGATCATCACGTATCTTTATAGGGCTTAGAGCAAGAATTTCAAATGCTGAAAAATAAGGAATAATAGCAAAAATAACTACAAGAATAGTAAATATTAGTAATGTAATTTTTATATCTTTAGGGGAAGCAGGAAAGTTAATTCTTCTTTTATAACTATTAAATAATACATATTTATAATAATTATTTCGTTCTAGAAACTTATTCGCAGAAGGATCACCACCCCAAAGATGTCTAAGAATTTCTTCATGAAATACTTTTTTTGCTTGACGATCTCCAATTTGGACTAACTTATTCAATATAGGGAGTGAAATTTGATAATCAAATAATTTTGTATTGTATTTATTTTTTATCCAAAAATCTAGTAGTTTGTAAAAGGATAGAAGTAATTCCCCATTATTATGATTAGTCTTGAGAATATTTTGAATTAAATCAGGATTTATTATAATATTTTTTAAGTATTTTGCTTTTTGGATAATATCATTTATTTTTGAAAGAGAATAATCTATATATTTTTCTCCTGATATATAAATTCCGATTTTATTAGCATCCAAATTAATAGATATATTTTTGCTTATTTGAATAAGAGATTGCATTATGATTCAAAGAAATTAAAACTATAAATATTTTTTGTGGGGTATAATTAAGTTATTTTTTTATCTAATACCTATAAAATCTGAGTAAAGTATATTGTCTGCTACATTTTTTTTTTTATTAAAAAATTCCAAAAGTTTTATAAATGATTGAGTCTAAAATAAATACTATCTTATGAATTAAAATAGAATTCATAAGGTACGTTTAATTAAAAATTTTTAAAAATTAAATGGAGAATATATATAAATGAAAAGTATAAAAAAATTACCAATAGCAATTGCGTTTCTTGTAGTATTTATGATTTCATTTACTCCATCTTATGCCGCAGTTCCAGGATTTATTCCAGTTGAACCTCCAAGAGATCAAGTTCTCTGGTCCACAGGAGCAGCAGCTAATCCTCGATCATTCAAACCATTCGCAGTAGATCCTGAACCATGGGTCTGTATTATGTATGAAACCTTATATGGTTTTAATACAGTAACAAACAAATACGTTCCAGTTCTCGGACTAGACGAACCTACATGGGCTGTTGATGGTAGTTATATTGATGTTGATATAAATCCACTCGCAATGTGGTCAGATGGAACTCCAGTTAACTCTACAGATGTCTGTAAGAGTTATGAACTGGCTGAAATGAGCGCAAAATTTGCAGCTGAACTTCCAACAAGATTTTCAAGTTATGAAGAGCTTGATAATGATTCTGTAAGATTTCATATTGTATTAGGAAAAGAGTTCAGTAGGATGGCTCTTAATTTCTTATGTCGTGATGTACCAATACTCCCTTATGACATTTGGGAGAGTATCAACACAACATATAGCGGAAATATTGATTTATATGATAACGATTGGATAGAAGGTGCATATCCTGAGGCTAACAAAAGAACCTCCGCTCCTTATGTTCCTGTATATCGTGATGCTCAACTTACCACATCCGTTTATCAATACAGAGATGATTGGTGGGGTGCGGGAGTTCTTTACCAAGATTTACCAAATGTAAATGATACTCGTGCATTTCCAAAATATGTTGGTCATCGAGTTATGGGTGATAATGATGTTAAAAATCTAGCCTTTATCCAAGGAAATATTGACTTACACTCAGGTGCTATCTCTAATATCTGGGAATTGTGGGAAAATCCTGCAAATAAATATGGTACCTATATCGCTAGTTATTATATACATGATTCACCATATTTTGCCTGTTTAGGAGGTACTATTTGTGTTGGAGTAAATCAACAACATTGGAAAGCAACTGGTCACGTTTCTGGAGATCTTGTTATGA
>CAZBEU010000496.1:0-2720 GCA_964491005.1 uncultured archaeon
AAGTATATTCATGCGGATGTACTACATCATGATTCATCTTAATCGCCCGTTTCCTCTAACGACGGGTTAGAACAAGTGAGGACCCCGTGTCCAAATTTGTTCACATTTATAGTTAGAGTCAAAATAATAATAAATATATGATTTATTTTTCTATCTTTCATAGTTGGTTGAAAAATGGAATTGAATAAATTATTAGAGAAAAAATTATTTGAACTAATTGAATTTTTCAAAGAGAGAAAAGTAATTATTGGGTTTTCTGGAGGAGTAGATAGTAGTCTTTTAGCTTTTTTATCGAAAAAATATGCTAAAAAAACTCTGCTTATTACAGAATATTCAATTCTTTATCCAAAAGAAGAAATTGATTCAACAATTCAGTTTGCCAAAAATTTCAACATTGAACATATACTAATAGAACGGGATTCTCTTAATGATGAAGAATTTAAAAAAAATCCAAAAAATAGATGTTATTTATGTAAAAAAGGATTATACTCTGAAATTGAGAAAATAAAAAATGATAGATCATATGATTTTATTGTAGATGGGACTAACAGTGATGACCTTTCAGACTACCGCCCGGGAGTATTGGCTTTAAAAGAATTACAAATTGAAACTCCTTATATAAAATTTGAGATTAATAAAGATGAAATTCGAAAAGTATGTTCATTTTTTGATCTAGATGTAAAATCTAAACCATCTATGGCCTGTTTCTCTTCAAGAATTCCATATTATCAAGAAATAACTAAAAATAAATTAACGAAAATAATGAATGCAGAATCTTTTCTAAAAAAAGAATTTAATTTAAAACAACTAAGGGTAAGGTACCATGAGAATGATCTTGCCAGAATAGAATTTCTAAAAGAAGACTTACTTGATATACTTACACAGGAGAATCTATTATTGATAAATAATGCCTTTAAAGCTTTGGGATTTAAATATATAACAATAGATATTGAAGGTTTTCGTTCTGGTTCTATGAATGAAGTTTTATCCGCAGATGAAATTAAAAATGAACTAAATGTAAATACAAGATAAGGTATGAGTAATTATAAAATTCATATAAAAACAGGAAAATGCGTATTATGCGATAAAACCTTAGTTATTGAGAGAAAATATTCAGAAGAACTTTTATGTCCTGATTGTTTCACAAAAGATATAGAAAATAAAATTCTCCAAACTATAAAACTGTATAATCTATTTAATCCATCTGATAAGGTTGTTGTGGGATTATCTGGAGGAAAAGATTCAATAGCGCTGTTATATAACCTTATCAAATTACAAAATAATTCAGAATATTCTAATGATATTAAAGCTCTAATTATAGATGAAGGAATTCCAAATTATAGAAATAAAAGTATAGAATCTGCTATTGAATTCTGCAATGAATATAAAATATCATATAAAATAATTACTTTTAAGGAAAAAATAGGAAAAACTCTTGAAGAAATAGTTAATCATAAAAGGAAATCAAATAATTATAAATATGCATGTAATTATTGCTCAATTTTTAGACGAAGGCTTTTAGATGAGGGAACAAAAGAATTAGGAGGAACTGTACTTGCAGTAGGTCATAATTTAACAGATATAGTAGAAACTTTTTTAATGAATATCCTTTTTAAACGTTTTTCATTAATAGCTCAAAAAAATATATTTATCCAGAGCTCTGAGGAAAATAATAATATCCATTCCATAAAAAAAATCAAACCTTTGATGATAATTCCAGAAGAAGAGATCTATCTTTATGTAAATGTTAAAAAATTAAAATATTATCCATCACATTGTCCTTATTCAAGGCAAGATCCTATCATTAGAAGAAAAGTTCTAAATTTTTTGCTTGAATGTAAAAATATAGTTCCTCATGTAGAATTTAATTTATTAAAAAAGTATGATATACTTTCTAAAACCTTAAAAGAAGTGTCTATTTTTAGAGAAAAAATGAGATGTAAGAAATGTGGATATCCTTCAAGAGATTCTATTTGTCAATATTGTATTTATAAAGAAGAGATAAACAACTAATTCAATTTTATGAAAATATCATGTTTATTTACTTAAAGTAATCCTTGTTGTTTCATAGTGAACAAAAATACATTTTTACAACATTTTCCAATTAGATTTTTTCTATTTCATTTTCCAGTAATTATTTTTTTTTTTGAAAATTCTTGAACTTCATCAATTGTTTTACACCCCTTTTTTATGGCTTCAATAATTTCACCTTTGGTTAAATTACTGCAGTAACAAATTAGAGAATTCATACTTTTATCTTTAAACCAAATCGGATATTTAAGCTCATCTGTAGTGAGAAAATTACCATCTGAAAAGAAGGATATATTGCATAAAGGAGATGTACATATTAAATAACGACATTTATAGAGAATATGATCTTTCTTTTTTTATTTGAGAATATTTTCTAAAACCTCAATATCTACTTCTAATCCAAGACATGAGCATCTTGGACAAATATTTATTATTTCCATAATAAAACTCTAGTTCCTTAATTTAAAATTTATCAATACACTTATTACAATAATTAAAAGAATTTAAAAATACAATATTACTTTTTAGATATATAGGTGAAATTAATGTACTCTAACTATAAATGTGAACAAATTTGGACACGGGGTCCTCACTTGTTCTAACCCGTCGTTAGAGGAAACGGGCGATTAAGATGAATCATGATGTAGTACATCCGCATGAATATACTTGTTGCTGAACTAATAGGGCGT
>CAZBEU010000497.1:0-4177 GCA_964491005.1 uncultured archaeon
TAAAATGAATGTGAAAATTCCAAATAGTGGACGATTAGGAAAATTAGTAAAAAGTATTACGGAAAGAACGAGTGATGATGTTAGTAATAAATTATTTCAAAATTATTCTACTTCATTAAAAGGACATGAATTAGCAGAATGGGTTTTAGGGGTGATAAAGAAACTTCAAAAAGAAATTGGTTTCAAAGAGACTATTAAAATAATGGAAGAATATGGACGTCAAAGTTGTGGAAAAGGATTTAAAAATACAATAACAAACATCAAGAAAAAGTCAAAATCATTAAAAGATTTTATAAATAAATTGCAGGAACATTATAAAAAAAGTTCATTTTTTGAATTTATAGATAATAATACAATTATCAGTGGACATTATAAATGCTATTGTATGATAAAATCTGCGTCCAAACCAATTGAATCTCAAACATTTTGTCATTTTTGTATAGGACATAGTAAAGAATTTTATGAAACAACCTTAAAAAAACCTATTAAAGTAGAAATTATCGAAACAGTAATGTTAGGTGGAGATAATTGTAAATTTAAAATGAATTTCTAATTTTTTTATATTTAATAATAGAGGTGAAAAAAATAGCTAAAATAATAGATATTAATAAAAATAATATTGATAAAATTGGCTTATTTTGTAAAAAAACAAAAAAAAACCTAATTGGTTATCAGAATAAAGTAGAGTGGATTAAACAACGATTTAAAGAAGGATTGAAGTATAAAGTTCTCTATGTTAAAGAAGGAAATAATGAAACGTCTCGAGGGATGATTGAATACATTCCTGGTGAATATAATTGGCGTGGTATTAGAGCTGATGGTTGGATGGTTATTCATTGTATTTGGGTAGTAGGTAAGGCCAAAAGTAAAGGTTTTGGGGGTGAATTATTACAAATTGCTATTAATGATGCTAAAGAACAAGGAAAGCATGGGATAGTAGTAATGTCTGCTGAAAAAGGAGGTTGGTTACCGAAAAAAAGACTTCTATTAAAAAAAGGTTTTGAGAAAGTGGATGAAATTGAACCTTACTACACTTTATATGCTAAAATTTTTGATATAGATGCTCCAAAACCTAAATTTAATTCAATAAGCAAAGAGAAACAAAATAAATATAGTAAAGGAGTATCTATAATATATACAGATCAATGTCCTTATATTACTGACCTTGTAGAAGATATTAAGCATAGTCATAATAATAGTAATTTTAATGCAATTAAAATAGATAATTATAAAGAAGCTCAAGAAAATGGTATCTATCCATATGGAACATATTGTATAATATATAATAATGATATTTCTCTCTATAAACACACAAGCAAAAAAGAAATATTTGAAATTTTAGATAAAGCTGAATAAAATTAAAATAAAAAAAATCAATAATTCCAAATAGTTTTTTTTTGATTTTCCTTTATTTTTTTCTTGGTTTTGTTTTTTTTTTAATCAATGTATATAACTCTTGTATAAATCCTTTTATATCACTTGAATTATATTTAATACCTAATTTTGTTGTTAGCAATGGAGGAATGTATTTTTCCTCAATAAATATTGGAATGATTTTCTTTTTCATTTTATGGGCAACCATCCATTCTGTTCGAACGGCTTCAGAATCATTTGCATTTTTTGAGCAAAAAACAAGTATTAAATCTGCTATAGCTAAATTATCATTCATATATACATAGATATCATCATCCATATTTTCTTCCCAAAATAAAACGTTTTCAATATCAGGATAGGATGTACTCAAAATATTCGCTATTCTTTGTATTTCATATATACTTGTATCAGCAGTAGCATAACTAATAAAAATTGTGAGATTTTTTGAGAAATCTTCAGCTATATCAGAAATAGCACCAAATCTTTGTAATCCTGACTTAAGATCGATACATTCACCTAGAAAGTCCCAAACTCTTACTGAACCATTATAATCTGCCCCTAATACTAAATAAGAGGTTGGTATAAATTTCACACATTGTACATAAGATTCATGAGCAAAAGGACCATATTGTTTTCCATTGATTGTATCCCATACTATAACCGTCTTATCTCCTGAACCTGAGGCGATATATCTTCTATCATACGATATTGCTATAGAATTGATTCCTCCTTTATGACCCTCAAGAACTTTTATTAACTCACCTGTATTTAAATTCCAAATTTTTATAGTTTTATCAAGGGAGCTAGATATAAGATATTCTCCCTTTGGACATATTTTAATAAAACTTATAGTAAATTTATGAGCTTCTATTTTATTTTTTGGTTCTATATCGCCCCAATTCCATATAAATATATTTTTACCACTACTAATTGCTAAAATCTTTCCATCTGGAGTCATTGCTATTGATTTTAAACCCTGATCCTCTTCTTTTAAACTTCTGAAGATCTTTTTTGTAGTCCATTTTGTAATTTTTGCATATTTATCCTCTGAAGTACTAATTATATATTCGTCATTAGGGGTGATTAAAACATCAAAAATAGCACCTTCATGAAAAGTAAAATTTCTCATTAAATTTCCCGTATCTAATTTCCATAATTTAACTGTAGAATCCTCAGATCCACTTACTATACGACTACCATCTGAGGAAAGATCTAAACTTGTTATTTCATCATCATGACCATCAATATTATGATATAAAACTCCTGTTTCTAAATTCCAAATTTTTATTGATTTATCTAAAGACCCTGAAACTACATATTTTCTGTCAGGAGTGATTGAGAATCTATATATTGCCTTATTATGAGGTCTATATTCTTTTAATAATCCAATAATCGGTGTAGTTTCATCTTTTGGGATACAAAAATTAGTATTTTCCATATTATCACTTTAATTTATATTTTTTTAAATATTGGTTATATTAGAATTGATATTTCTTTTCTTTTTGAGGAATTATTATCTTTCCGTTTAATCCTAATTGTTCAAAAGTTTTAGGATTTTCTGTATGAATTGGTATTATATTTTCAGCATTAATTTTATTCAAGGTATCAATTAAATCATCTACAGCACAATGTCCTGATGAATGAATTGTTTCCGTCTTAAGAATTCCAAAATGCTCTAACCAAGCTGTTAATTTTTCTTCCTTAAGTTCCATTTCTTCATTAAAAGGATCTGTTGTTGAATTTATGTACATAATCGAGTCTGGTTCTAAATCCAAATCAATAAGTTCACTTAACATAAAGAAATCTAAATAAAGTAAGTATTTTTCTGGTTCTTTTCTTACGTCTTTATAGGTTAAATAATCAATTTCATCAAAAATCTGCCTTTCATGAGTTCTATAATCTTGTGATTCAAATTTTCCCCATCCTTTTCTTCTCAAATAGACTTTAAAATTTGGATCATTGAATTCTGGAATTTCATATGCTTTATAGAAATCATTTATTACATTTTCTTCTTTTTTATCTAAACTTACTCTATATTTATCAATAAGAAGATACATTTTAGGAGAAATTGCAAAAATTCGATTTGTTTTCTTAGCTAATCTATAATATAATAATATTCTATCAAGATTTCGCATAGGAAAATTAACTAATATAAGTCCGGGGTGCATTCTCATTAGGTCTCTTGAGCGGATTTCTACATCCTTTTCTGTTTGTTCATCTATTTTATATAATCCATTTTCAAAATCCTTAACAGAGGGTACTCTTGTGCCTTCAGTTATTATTGCTATTGGATTTGATTTTTTAGCGATATCGATAAAATGATCTACCCATTCTTTATGAAATCCATGTTTTCTAAAATCTCCTGTATAGATCAGACTTTGACCTTCATGCTCAATTATATAAGAGCAAGCTCCGGGTATTGAATGATCTACAGCATATTGAGTAATATTAACCTCTCCCTTTGAAGTATTAAACGTATAAGGATTCTCATTTTCCATAATATTTACTCTACGTTTAATCTCATTTTCTTTAAAATCATTTTTTGTTGCTCTTTTAAATTCTGGTTCAGCATCCTTTTTTTGTCTTTTTTTCGGAACAACTTTAAAAGACTCATAAAAATTTAAAATTTCAGGTATTAATGGGTCTAATGATGTTTCTGATAAATATTGAATCAGATCATAGGATACCCAATTTAGGTATATTGGGGTCTCCTTTTTCAGAAATCCGACAAATTTATAGTGGTCCATATGTGCGTGTGTTAAAAAAAAAGCATCAATTAAATTTGTTTCACTAATGTCTATTT
>CAZBEU010000498.1:0-3343 GCA_964491005.1 uncultured archaeon
ATATTCTAAAGGAAAATATTCACCAATAATAATATATCCTAAAGTCAATGAGAAAATTGGCTCTATTATTGTTAAGATACTCATCCATTGACTATATGTTAAATTATATTGACTCCAATTTACATTTGAAATAAACATTAATAAATATGGAATAATTGTTGAAAAAACTATTAAAAGAATCATTCTCCAGTCAAATAAAATATTTATGAAATTTGGGAGATCTGAAACAAATAAAATAATCTCATTGTATAAATGACTTTCAAGAGGAAAATAATAAAATATTATAAGAAAGGGAATAAAAGGAATAAAACCAAAAATAAAGACTAAAGAAAGCTTTAAAAGCATTCTAATTATTTTATAATTACTATTTCTGTTTAACAAGTTTACTTCTTTTGTTTTATACGTATCTTTACTTATACCTATATGTAAAAATGAAACACAAACAGCAAAAAGAATAATGTAAAACCATCCAACAAATGAGGAATTAATAAATGTTTGAGATGGATCTTGGAACTTAATATAACTTATAATAATTATACAAAATATTAAAATAAGTAAATATAATGTTTTAAATATATCTAAACGCTCTAATCGTACACCATGTTCATAAAATGCTATAATTATGATACTTAATTGAAAACCTACAAGAGCAAACGAAATGGATGCTAGTTTTAATGCAAAGAAATATCCTAAAATATGAAGAATAATGCCAAAAAACCCCAATAATAGAAAATAGATATAATATTTTAAATTAAAAAATCCTTCATTTTTTTTTAATAAATGATTAAATAATTGACCAAAAGGAATTTTCTCTTTCTTGCTTATTTTATTATTATATAATGTAAAAACAATTGTTATAATAAAAAGAATAATTCCGGATATTAAGAACCTTTGAAAAATTACCATTATAATTGATTGGGTCTTAAATAAATCCGATGCTAAAATTGGTACTATACTCCAAAATAGATTTGCCAAAATTATATTCAAAATATATTTGTTTTGCATCTCTATGTTTTATTCCTTAATTTTCCTATAAGAAACTATTCTTACTTTATTGATAAATTTATTTTTTAGAGATAATTATTGAAAATTAGTATGAATAAAGATTTAGAAAGTCTATCAAAAGAAGAGTTGCTTGATTATATTGAGGATGTCTCAAAAAATTGGTTAGCAATTGATGGTACATGGTTTTTATCCGTTGAACAAAAATATGGAACTGAAATTGCGATTCAATTAGATGAAATTTCGTGGAAAATATTTAGTCCAATTGAAGCTAAACGAATTATGAAAAGATTTAATATCCCTGAAAATGGAGGAATTCCAGCACTTGTTAAAGCTTTGAAATATCGCGTATATGCGAATATAAATGAACAAGAAATAATAGAGATTTCTGAAAATCGATGTGTTTTTAGAATGAATAATTGTAGGGTTCAAGCAGCAAGAAAAATTAAAAATCTACCTGATTTTCCATGTAAATCTGTTGGAATAATTGAGTATTCTGAATTTGCAAAAATAATTGATTCAAGAATTAAGGTTCAATGTATTTGCTGCCCACCAGATAAGCATCCAGACAATTATTTTTGCGCTTGGGAATTTAAAATAGAAACTTAAAAAAAAACAGATTTAAATATATATTAATTTTTGAACTATTTGTCTATAAGAGAAAATATAGGTTGTTCCAACTCTAGAATCATATCCCTTAGCAGAAAAATTATATAATCCAGATTGAACTTAGAATTCTGCCTATTAGATTGCAATCATAAACCTTTCTTTAGTTATAGTATCATATTAGTCATTTGATAGTGATAATTTATATTTATATCATCAATCATAAGTTCCTACAAAATTTTATTGAAGAGTTGAAATAATATTATTATAAAAAGTATAATTTAGATAATTATATGACAATTATTAAGATTTCAACAAACAAAGGAGAGATTAATATAAATCTTTTCGATAAAGATGCTCCAATAACAGTAGCTAGCTTTCTTTATTTAATCAATGAAAAATTTTATAATGGTATTATCTTTCATCGAGTGATTGAAGATTTTATGATACAAGGAGGAGATCCTTTAGGCAGAGGTACTGGTGGACCTAAGGATAAAGGAATTAATTCATTTCCTTATCAAGGAAAACAGATTAATTATCCTTTTCAAGATGAATTTCAATCAAAAAAAATTTTTAATAAAGCTGGTATTTTAGCAATGGCAAATGCCGGTCGAAATACAAATGGATCTCAATTTTTTATTACTCATGTACCTACTCCTTGGTTAAATAATAAACATACTATTTTTGGAGAAATTTTAAGTAATACTGATCAAGATGTAGTAAATTCTATAAAGCAAGGAGATGTAATCAGAGAAATTACAGTTGTCTAAGATATTTATTTTTATTTTTATTTTTATTGTAAAAAATGAAAATTAAGTAATATTTTTTAAAGTGTACTTATGTATTTATTTTAAGGATATATATAAGGATAAAATAAAAATTCTATTTATTATGGACCAAAATATTAAAGATCTGATAGATATTGCTGAAGAAAAGAATAAAATTCAAGCTCAATATGAATTAACTATATCATCTTTAAAGGAAGAAATAAATAGATTGAAAAATACAATAAAAGAACAAAAAATACTATTAGAAACCGAAAAAACTCGGAATTCTAATAAACAAGAAGAAATTCCATCTGATATTAAAATATTAAAAGATTTAATTCTCTCACAAAGAGAAGAACTTACTCAAAAGGAAAAGGATATCTTATTTTTACAGGAGCAAATAGAAAAACAAGATTCTAAATTCTTAGATGAAAATAATATTTCTACAAAAGCGGCTTATCAACAAGAATTATTTGAAGCAAATCAAGAAATTATGGACCTTTCCATTGATATTGACAATTATCAAAAGCAAATAGAGACATTAAAACAGATTATTGAAGAGAGAGAAACAAATGAGACTACAGACAAATTAACTAAAGAATTAAACCAAATTACAAAGGAAAGAGATAATAATAAAACAATTATCGAAGATCTTGAAATTCATATAAGTTATTTACAGACTGAATTGGATAAGTTAAATAAAGAAATAAATAACAATTCAAACAATGAAGTTATTGATGAAATCTTAAATGATATAGAACAAGAAAGAAAATTAAACAATGAAGAGATAGAAAATTATATAAATAAAATAGAAAATCTTCAAAATGATATAAATGAGAAAGATAATCGACTAAATCAATTATCAGATGATTATGATAATCTACAAAAAGAATTTGAGAATTTTAAAAATCAACAACAAGTGAATCATGAGATAATAGGTTTGGAAAATGATACTGTCTCCAAAGATA
>CAZBEU010000499.1:0-3082 GCA_964491005.1 uncultured archaeon
TTGATTCTGTCAACTTTTTACTAAATTCATCGGATTTTTTAATAAATTCTTCAACTGAAGTGGTTTTTCGTAAAATAATCTTTCCTTCTTTAACTTGAAAGAGCATTCTCTCACCAGATTTAAGATTTAATATTTTTCGGATTTCATTTGGAATACAAACTCTACCTTTATCATCAATTTTTGATTCAGCATTCATTTTAAAAATTTAATTATTATTTTCCACTAAGTGTATCTACGTGGGAAAATATAAAAATTTAATTATATTTCCAAGGAAAATCATTGAAATTAAGTTTAAATATAAAATTATAAATTTTGAGTGGGTTCGATCCTTTTTTTTTAAAAAGGATTCTTTCATTTCATATTTAATGAGAAGTAAGGGAATTTACTTATTAAGATAAACCTTGAACAATGTTTAATGGACCTAACGAGAATTGAACCTATATCTCTCAAAAAAAAGTAGTTCTTTAATTTCATTTATCTGATAAAAATCTCAAATATGAAAATCTTTTTTATTAAAAAAGGGTTTTTAATGGAAAATATATTAATTTTAATGGAATTTGGTACTGAAAGACTGGTTTCACGTATAATTGTCTATATAATTATATTATATGGATATCTATCTTATTTTTTTATGATCTATTATTAATATGACAGAATCGATTAATGTCATTTTCTAATTATAAAAATTATATAATTATAAATATTTCAATGACGAATATTAATTAAAAATATATATTGACTTTCTTTTATATTAATTAAGAGAACTCACTGTTAAAGAAAAATATCATATGAAATTTCGAAAATTTAATCAATTCATTTTCTTTTTTTTGATAATTTTTTCTATAACAATTATCAATTTTGATAGTTCACAAATTAATGAAAAAACAATTAAGAATTCTGATATTATCATACCTGAAGAAACGTATAAAACAACTTGGAATAATGGTTCAAGCACAGATTCTGAGATTTTTATCGATTCTTCAGGGGATATTCATATAATTTGGTCAGATCAATCAGAGGGTCCTTGGGGAACTGATCAAGAAATTTTTTATAATCGATTAAAAAATGGGATACAAAATTATGATTATCGTATTATTTCAGATGGTTATAATGGCTTCTATTGGAATGATAATGTAAGTACTTCTTCATCTATTTTTGTCGATTCTTCAAATAAAATTCATGTTGTATGGTATGATTATACTGAGGGTCCTTGGGGTAATGATACAGAAATAATGTATGTATCATACTCAGAAGAGTCAGGTTGGTCAAATGCTACAGTTATTTCAGATGGGTTTGAAGGATATTATTGGAATGATGGAGATAGCGACAGACCTACTATAGCAGTAGAACAAAGTGGAACAATACATGTAGTATGGTATGATTATACTGAAGGCTATTGGGGTAATGATACAGAAATTATGCATGTGTCATCAGAAGATGGAATTTTATGGTCAAATGTTACTATAATCTCAGATGGATATGGAGGATATTATTGGAATAATCAGGAGAGCATATATCCTGATATAGAAATAGATAATCTTGATAAAATACATGTTGTGTGGAAAGATTATACAGATGGTTATTGGGGCAATGATACAGAAATAATGTATGCATCATCTGTAGATGGAATTTCATGGTCAAATGCTACAGTTATTTCAGATGGATATAATGGCACTTATTGGAATAATGTGGGTGGAGCTGGAATTCCTGATATAATTTGTGATAATTCTAATAAGATTCATGTAGTCTATAGTGGGATTGTTAATGATATTCTCGGATCAGATAATGAAATAATGTATGTATCATCAGAAGATGGAATTTCATGGTCGAATAGAACTATTATTTCAGATGGTTATAACGGAACTTATTGGAATAATGGTGACAGTCGAGCTCCAAGAATAGAAGTAGATAATTCAAATAGAATTCATGTTGTATGGCTTGATACTACAGAAGGTTATTGGGGTAATGATTCTGAAATAATGTATATATCATCAGATGATGGAATTTCATGGTCAAATGTTACTATAATCTCAGATGGCTATGGGGGTGTTTATTGGAATAATGATTATAGTGAATATCCAGATATCGCTATTGATAATATGGATAATCTTTATGTAATATGGTGCGAAGGTACTGATGGAATATGGGGAACTGATACAGAAATTATGTTAGTAACCTATTCAACATTAAATGGATGGTCTAATGTAACTATCATTTCAGATAGATTAGTTCCATTTGTTATTATTCCTCCATATCAAAATTATTTCTATATTAATTTAGTTTTATCTTTAATTTCCCTTGGTATTCTATGGGTATTGATATTAATTAATAAGAAAATCCAAACTGGTAATTATTCAATAAAAACTAAACAATTAACTAATATCTCCATTATAACTGGTGCGTCTTTATTAATTGTTCCTCAAGTAACACAAATACAATATAATTCTTCTATTAATTTAGGAGAAAATTTATTAGACTCATTTATTTTTGTATTTCCTTGGGTTATATTATTTGTATGTATACTTATCATATTAATTTCGGTAATTTCATTACTTATTACATTAGATGAATATAAATCGTATGTAAGGAAGAAAACTATTTATTCAAAACCTTTTCATAATATATCTTTTGAAGATATATTTGAAAATGAAAATAGAAGAAAAATTATTAGATATATCTTAGCTGAACCTGGTATTCATTATAATGATTTACAAAGAAAATGTTCTTTAACACCTGGTCAAATTAGGTGGCATCTTAATATATTATTAGAGTATCACATTATCAAAAAAGATAGGTTAGGACAGTATACAATTTTTAGTCCAAATATTTCTGATTTAGAATATGAGAATTATAATAAAAAGGTTATAAGATCAAAAACAAGTCTTGATATTTTAGATATGATTGAAGAAAAGCCTGGAGTAATTCCTTCGGATTTAGCAAATAATTTAGATTTAAAAAAAAGTACTATATCATACCATATTAATAAGTTAAAAAAGAAGGGTTTTATATATTCTAGAAAAGAAGGGCGAGAACTTAAAATTTTTCTCTATGAAAAATAAAAGTTCAAAAAGTACACCTCAAA
>CAZBEU010000500.1:0-2946 GCA_964491005.1 uncultured archaeon
TTTTCTCTTGATTATCATTTTTAGAGTCTTGAAGGTCTTTCATTGCTTTAATTTCTAATTTAAAATTAGCTAAACTTTCCAGATAATTATCGGATGTTGCATTTAATTCGTTTATTTTTTGCTCTAATTCATTATTTATTCTTAATTGTTTTTCGAGTTCTTTTTTCAAAACTTCATTATTTTGTTTTAACTTTTCTATTGATGATAATTCTTCTTCAAGTGAAAGTAGATTTTTATTTTTGTTTTCTAATTCATTATGCAATTTTTTTATTTTTTCTTCATTACTTTTAGCTTCATTTTTAGTTCTTTCATTGATTTCATGTATCTTCTCTTCAATATCTTGGATTTGAATATTTTTTTTTTCTAATTCTTGTTTTAATTCATTAATTTCGATTCTTGAATCAGAAATTATTAGAGTCTGTTCTTTAATATTCTTATTTAGTTCATTAATTTTATCATCGGAATTTGATTTTGTTGCAGTTAGATTATTTATTAATTGATTTTTTTCTTCCAAATCTTCTTCATATTTTTTTAATTTTTCTTCAAAATTAACAAGATTATCATTATTATCAGCTGAAAATTCACTTTGATCATTATTATTATCTTCTTGAGTCATTCTTATCACTTAAATGCAAATTTATATGAAATATAATTATTTTTTTATAATCATTAATAGAAATTTAATAACATTATTTAATAAATTAATTTAATTTTAATTAAAAATCTGTGTTAAACCTTTCTCTACTTCTTTTATATCTTTGGCTACATAATAATTCCTAAAAAGATTTGAGAAAAAATTTCTCACTTCAGGTGTGAAATATTTATTTCCAAATTTATTTAAACTAATATAATATTTAAGTGGAGCCAGTAAAAATATTCTATTATTAACAAAATTATTTAAATACAAGGGTATTTCTGCGTTTGTATTAGGATTTATTGTAGTTAATAAGATATTATCATTTAATTCACTCCAATTTTGATTAAATTCAAGTATCATATTTTTTATATCTATTCTATTATCAGCAATAAGATTCGAAAGAGCAATTAAAGCAGTTTTTAATGCATTATTTTTATTATCTTTTGAAAGTGGTGTATTTATTATTGTTGTTGTTAAGTTCTTTTCAAATTTTCCCATCTGTGTTAAATTATATTCTGGTAGAATTTTAAGTAGATTCAAACCAAGAATATTCTTAGTATCTATCAATTTACCACCATTATCATAAAAATCTTTATTGATCAATTGGATTAATAATTTTTCTGCATGTACTTCTCCAAAGTAGGGATAATCAGTTGCAAATAGTAAATATTCAGACCAATCTCTATTATCTATATTATATTTGTTATGAGAAGTAAACCATCTCCTAAAATCAATTAAAAAGTTTTTAGCTCCCTCACCATGAAGCATCGATAAATCACCATACGTATTTGGTTGGACTATTGCGTTATATACTTCCTGGTCTCCCACATTCCCTTGAGCAAAATGAGCAATTATTACTTTAAAATGAGGTAATAATTGAGGTAACTTGCCCATTAAGTAATTTCTAGTTGATTTAATCAATTCACTTATATCCATAATTGTCTTTTTTCCTCTTGTATCAAAAATTATGGGCATTGAATGTCTAATTGCTTCCATTAAAATAGGAATTGGTTTATCAGAAGTTACTTTTTCAACCCATCCTTCTGAACGAGGATGTAATTTCAATCCACGAAGACCCAAAGTTTCTCTTGCATATCTAACTTCTTTAACAGCTTTCTCTCCTTCCATAGGATCAACTCTAGCATACCCAATTAATTTTACAGAAAAAGGAAAACGTGTTGTAAAACGAGATATATTAAGATTACTTGCATGATATAACGCTTCGGGCATTTTATCTCGAAAAACATCTTGGAATGGAAAAACGACAGCTTGATCAATAAATTTGTTGAATTTTAATTTTTCTTTTATTTCAGAATATTTTTTTCCAAGTTTTTCTAGTTCTTCAAATAAGCTCTCTGTAAACGGATGACTCTCAAATGAGAATGAAATATTGGTTCTTTGGTTATCTATAACTGTTGAAAATGATTGATTTCCTGATTTTTTCCAATCATCAACTATTTTTCCTTGAATTTTAGACCAAAAATCAAATGTTCCTGTCCCTGGTGCAAGAGGATTCATCATTGTTGCCCCATCTACATCAGTACCTAAATGAGAATGCCCATCAATTACAAAAATGTTTTCAATTCTTTTTTTTCCATTTTGTTCAATATTCGCAACTAACATTATAATATCGCTCTTTTTTTAAATTCTCATCTCTTTTGGTAATGTTAATATTCCTGTTAAAGGATTGTTTATAGGATCTTGACAATATACAACTGTAAAATAAATTAAATCCCATAAGATATTTGTATTTTCACCACTTGTTAATTTATGATTGTATAATGATAACTGATATTCTGCTTCTGTAATTGGAGGTTCAGCATAACTTATAGAACCAAAAACACTTTGTAATAATGGTTTTAAAAAAGGAGAGTATAAAAATCCTAATTCTTTTAATTCATCTCTGATATAAAAAAATAATCTTTGAACAGCTTGCATCATATATCTTGTAGGTTCATTTAATGGACCTAAATATTGTTCGGCAAAATTTGGATCATATTTTTTTAAATTATCATAAGTTAGATTAGAATCAGATTTGAATGCAGAAATAAGACCCCTTTCTATAGCTCCCTTACGATTAAAGGTAATTGTTTCACTTCCTACATCAGGAACCCATTTTTTATGTTTTACAAATTTCCTAGCCTTATAGCAAAGAGCTTGTATTATTAACCCAATCCCAATACGTCTGCAAATTGATATTTGCGCATCACAGACACGTAATTCAATAGTCCCCCAATCAGTAAATGGAAAAAGATCTTGGAACCGAGCATCCTCCATACTTGCTTTAGCTACGGTTTGTAAGAACATAT
>CAZBEU010000501.1:0-7509 GCA_964491005.1 uncultured archaeon
ATAATTAATTAATATAAAAATAGTAATTAGATTAATATTTCTGATTTACTCCAAAAAAAAATATTCACTATATTTATGAATGGAGCGAAAAAAAAGAAAAGTCATAGTTTATGTATATTGATTTTCATATTTTCTTTTAAATTCTCTTAGATTTTTATCGTCTTCCATTTTCTTTTTTATTTGTTCTATTTTTTTATTTATCATATACAATTCCTGTTTATGATGTTTAAAAGCTCTATAGTAATCTCTCTCAGATATTTTATTTCTATCAAATTTCTTATCTAAATCATCTAGAATTTCTTGTATACTAAATCTTTCCGTCTTCAGATCCATCATTATTTTAGTATTTTTGTCTGCATTTTCAAAAAAATCTTCATTATCATAGTTATATGATCTTTCTTTAGGATTATTCTCAGAATTAAATAGTTCGGATAAATGATTCATATTGTAGTCCGAAAAAGGATTTGATTTTATTGGATCAGGATAAATTGTATCAGGATAATTTTTTATTGAGTCTTTGTTTATGAGATCTTTGATAATACGATTTCTTTGTTCTGGATTATATTGTCCAAATTTTTGAGCTTGAATTAATTTTTTCATGAGAATATTTTTTTCTTCTTGATCAATTTCTTTCTGTTTTAGGTCTTTTCTTAGTAATCTGGGATCATAATTTTGGAATCTATTTGGATATAATCTGTTTTTAAATAAGTTACTTTTAGGAGTATCATGATTATTTTGGAAAATGATTTGATAGTTATTTGGATTATTTGGATTATTTGGATTATTTTGATAGATATCTGTGTCAGAATCCGGAATTATTGGAGGATATATTGTTTCGGACGGATTACAGTAAGTAGGATGTAATCTATTTGGAGGAATATTTGGATGATTATAGTGATAATAAGGATAATCACTTTTATTATTCTCTTCTTGCTCTGTTTTCACGTTAGATATATAATTTTGTTCACATTTTATGCTAAAGAATGAATTTATTCCATCTTCTATAAATGTATTTAATTTATTAAGATCAATATCAATTTCATCTAATTTTTTTGCAGATTCTTCATCATATAATGTAGTTTCATCAAAATTTCTAGCTAAAAGGATATATTCGATAACTCTTGAAATCGATTTGTTAGGTAACGAAAATTCATAAGTTCCATAAGAGAATTCCAAATATAACTTTTTTAATATTTTTCCCTTTTCTTTTATTCTCAACAAATCATTTACTGGTGCTTTAAAGATTAATCCTTGCTTTTTTTTAATAATTCCATATATTTGAACGAATGATAAATCAACATTTGTGATAAATAGAAATCCTTTATTTTTTTTCATCATATCTTGATTTGTAGACCCATTGGATAGCTTTGCTCTTATAGCATAAACAGGTTTCTCATTTTCAGCTAAATTTATAAATCTTTTATATGTTGAGAAATATTCTGTTATTTTGTCAATAAATTTTAGATTTTTGTTAAGTAAATTGATATCATTATTCATCATTTCTATATTTTTATCAATGAATTCTTTGATTGAACCATGACTTTTATTTAAATTTTCCAGAATTCCTTCGATTACTTTAATATTTGAATTTGGTTGTTGATATATAGCAAAAAAATAATCTTCATTTGATGCTAAATAATGAAAATATGTAGTAATTCTCTCCAATAAACTGATTTCAAGATATTTTACTAGTTTAAACAATGATAATAACTTTGATTCCATTTTTGGAAAATGAAAACACGTAATAGGAGGATCCCTAGCTTTTCTTATTTTTTGTCTGATAAGATATATTTTATTTATTACATCTCTAAATGGTTCTATGTATAATCTTGAACTTTTTATTAATTCTAAGAATTTTTGTTCAAGTTTTTCTTTCTTCTCATAGATATTAATGATATTTTGTGAGTGGCATTTAGGGCATGTTTTTATGTATTGAGATAATTTAATAACATTTTCTTTACCACATATTTTGCATATCTTCTTATTCTCCTTTTTATCAGTACTCTTTATGTCTAAATATCTTGAATTGCAATCATCACATACTAATGTTTCGACTTTTTCAATATCCAAACAATCAGAGCAACAACTTACGCCACAATTTTCACAAAAATATGCTAATTTCTCATTTCTTTGACAAAAACAACATATATCTCCTTGCATATATCGCTCTGACATCTTAATTTATCCTTAAATTATTTAACTAAAAAAATCGCTATATTCATAAAACATTATTTTTTATTGAAAAATACTAATGTTATACATATATTATCTTAAAAATTATTACTAGCTTACTAATATTATTTAAAATAAGATATCAAAAAATAAATGTTATTAATTTGCATTTATGATTCTTTTTTATGATATATTTATTCAAAATATCAATAATGGTTGTATCTATAATTGAGATTGATATTAATTTAATAATTTAAAGGAGAAATTAAATATGTATAATAAATTGATTTAAATTACTTAATTATCTTAATTTTTTGTCCTAATGCCTGTCCTGGGAGTCCTGCTTTCTTAAAATGAGCTCTTACAGCTCCATTATTACCATGAGAACGAGTAATCATTCCTTTTAATTCTTTACCACTTGGACTTGTCCATAAGACTATTCTACTAATTAATTTATTTGCTTCTTTTTTTGAAGTTATGTTAGGAAAGACCAAGATACAATGTTTAAGATGAATTGTATGACGCCCTCTACGATAATTAACAATTGCTCCTTCCATTCCCAATATTTCCAATTTATTTATTGCCATTAAAGTAACCTTTATAGATATAAAATTTCAAAATTATAAAAACTAAAATGTAAGAAAAAATAAAAAATTTTAGATTTTTAGGAGATTAAATAGTGATCTTATTTTTTTTCTTAGAATCAACTTGTTCTTTTATAAAAAATCTCGCTGTATAAGAGCTTATACGACTTATTTGAACTTTTATCGAGAAATATGTATTTAGTTTATTATGAATGATTTTTAAAATCAAACCAATTAAAATTATTGTTATTGGAGTAATAAGTATAAATGTTAAGAAATCCAATCTCTTAGTAAAAAGGTAGTAAAGAGGAAGATGAATCAGAAAAATAGAAAATGAATAAAATGAAAAATAATAAAAGAATCGATATTTAGTCTTAATTCTTATTAATTCACATTTTTCAATTGTTAAAATTGATGTATATAAACATGTTAAACTACCTATTGAATAAAGAACCCAAGAAAAATTTCTGGGCATATAATAACTTTGAAATGGATTATTTGGTAAAATTAGTATTGATATGATAATAAAGGATATTCCTAAAGATAACAATGGTAAAGTTATTTTTTTTATAAATTCAACAATCGTATGTTTATTTGGTTCTATTGATGAAATTTTTTCATGAATAACATCTCCAATAAAACTACCAATAATAAAAAATGAAAAGAATTGCAATATCGGACTTAAATTTACACCATTATAAAGGATATAAAATAAAATACCCTCTACATTATTATATTGACCTTTATATGGTAATAAATAAAAAATAAGTATCTCATTTATTATTAGAAAGATAATTGCAACAATTATTTTATAATATTTATTTAACTTTAAAAACGGCCATGAAATAAGTAAACAAAATGGAAGTGTTTGTAATATAAACCATATCCACATTTTACTATAATCACCTATTTTAATAGATTCAAAGATATTATACAATATTCCTATAATAAAAAGTAAAAAAACCCGTATAATATATTCAATTCGATATTTTTTAAAATTAAAATCACTATATTGTTTTTTTCTTTCCATTTTTTTTCGATAAGATATAGTAATGCTCATTCCAGAAATAAAAAGTAATCCTGCTGCTCCAAGAAAATCCACAATTGTAAAAAAACTTCTTCCTGGAGTATTTATAAAATTAAATAAATCTTGCTGCATCCACCATTCACAAAGATGCCCAAAAATCATCCAAGTAATACATAACCCTCTAAAAAAATCAATGCTCTTTATTCTTTGAGTTAAATTCATGATAAAATTTCTAATTAATAATTAATAAAGCTATTATATAATTTAATAAGTTTTTTAGTTACAATATTCCAACGAAAATTGTTTTGTACTCTATTATAACAATTTTCTCTAATTTTTTGATAAAAATGAGGATCTAATATAACTCTGGATTTTATCACTTCATCAGGAATTTGATTTATCATTTGGAGAACTTCTGTCTTATAGACATCGTCACTTTTTGATATCTCTGCTAAATGAAAGAAAGAAATTAATGCTTCTGTAAATTGTTTTGGTGTTTCTTTATCGATTAAAAAGCCAGTACAATTTTCCTTATCACTTCTTATATCAATGATAGATTCTTGTAATCCTCCTACTTTTGTAGCAATTATGGGTAATTTAAGAGCCATTGCTTCTAGGGCAATTATTCCAAAAGGTTCCCATCTAGATAACGCACAGTATACATCAGCTGCCATATGAGCTAAATAAAAAATCTCTGATGCAATTCCAAAAATTATTCTTACATTATTTGGAAATGTTTTAACAAATGAGGCATAATATTCTATTTCATTTAAACTATATTCTGTTGGAAGGACAAGAAATAAGAATTTAGCATTTGGAAATACTTTTATGACTTCAGAGATAGATTCAAATACTACTTCGAAACCTTTTTGAGGAGATATTCTACCAGTAGTTATTACCAACGGTCCAGAATCTTCAAAGACTTTAGTGTTTCCATTTTTAATAAGAGGATTATCATTTGAAATTACATCAATCATATCAAGAATTTTTTTTGAGTTAATTAGTGGACTTTTATTTAGGTTTCCAATTTTATAGGTAAGTAAATATTTCTTTAAATTTTCTCTGGTTATACTTAAATTAATTGGTATTTTTAAAAATTCCCTGATCTCATTCCCAAAATTATTAAGAACTTTAGTATTAATTTCTTCATAATCCCAATCACATCCATTCCAAACGAAATCAGTTTTAAATTCTATTAATTCTGCTCCAAAATTAGGGATTATGTCTGATTTTAAATATGATTCACTAACTGTGGTTACTAAATCACTTACTATTGCCCCAATTTTTTCAATTGAAGGTAATTTTACACTTCTAAATGTAGAATCATTATCACATATAGAAAAGATCTGTTCTATAGTATAATTTTTATATTCCTCTTTCATTCGTATTTTAATTGGTGTATTGTCTATACCACATTTTTCATAAAATTGAATAGGTTGTCTTGGGTGAGTAAGTAAATGAAGAGTTATTATTGATGAAATATCTTTTTGTTTTTTATGAAATTCTTGTTTGATATTAATATATGCAGGAACAACATGATAATCATGGAGATGAACTAAAAATGGTAAATCAATGTGATTGTATGATAAGATATAATTTATATATGCACGTATTCCTAAACTAAAAAAGATAATCTTACCATTAAACGTTTCTGGATTATATACTACATTATCATCTAAATATTTTTTAGTAAAAGCATTTTCACCCGCAACTAGTAAAATTTTTACACCATCAATTAGAAATTCATAATAAGAGATCATTATTTCCTCTTCTTGGTTAAAAAAACCCAGAAAACTAGGATCAATTTTCTTATGATAAATATAAGGGGATTTTTTCCATATATAGAACTCTTTTAATCTTTCGATTTGACCATGCGAAGGTATAAATACAGTTATATTAAAAATATCTTTTAAATATTTAGTTTGATTAGTAGGAACTTCTCCTAATCCGCCAATTTTTACAACTCCTGTATATTCAAAAGTTAAAATCCATACTTTCTTTTTTGGGCTTATCAACGTGAATTCTTTTTATTCTATTTTTTTATTTAAAAAAAAAATTTTGATATATTCTTAAAAAACATCAATCCAATTCTCTAAAAAAATATCATTAATAAAAATTTAATTAAATTAGAATTTGTTTGTTATGATAACTAGAGCAATTCCCAATCATTTCAACATTAACTATATAAAAATTTCTATTATATATAATAAATATAAAAAATTCAAAAAAAATGATAAAAATGGTGGATATAAAAGCAATTAATGTAAAAAGTGATAAAGCTGGACCATATAGTGATGCAATGAAGATTGGTAATCTTATTTTTATATCAGGACAGATTTCAGATCCAACTATGAAAACTATTAAAGAACAGACATTACATATCTTTGAAAAAATAAGCAAAATTTTAGAAGCTGGAAATTCTGATATCTCAAAAATAATAAAAGTTACAATTTTTCTAAAAGATATAAATGATTTTGAGAAAATGAATCAAATATATGAGAAATTTTTCCGTGAAAAAGGTATTATTAAGGATTTTCCAGCAAGGACAACTTTAGAAATTTCAAATTTACCAAAATCAAATCTTAAAATAGAAGTTGATGTTATTGCTTCTGTTTAAGATTTCTACTTATCAACATTCCAAAATGGATATAATATTTGTTTTATTACATCAGGTTTATCAGGTATTACTTCCAACCGATTTTTTATCCAATTTGAGATCCATTTAACTTTTTGGATAAATCTGCAATCCATAAAAATAATTGCTCCTTTATCATCAAGTTTTCTTATTGGTCTTCCAGAAGCTTGATTTGCTCGCTGAATTGCAGGATATAAATAAGCAAAATCCCATCCTTGATTGTGAAATACTTTATCATAGTATTGGATTTTTGCTTCTACTCTGGGAGTGGGTAAATGATATGGAAAGCCAGTAATGATCACAGCATTCATATAATTTCCAGGATAATCTTCTCCTTCTGAATTTCTTCCTCCTGACACACCTAAAAGAACAGCACCATTATTCGGAGGATCTGCCATAGATTTAAAATCCTCTATTAATAAGGAATTTTCTTGAGCTGTTAGTCCTGATTTTTCAACAAACAATTTCTTATTGTTATTTAATGCTATTTGTTCAATTCCATTATTTATCAATGCCTTTAAAATCCCATATGAGGCACAAAAAATCCCTATATTTGCAGGGGTACAATATAATACTTCATTAATTTTTTGAATTATTTTTTTGAACATAGAAGGGATTCTGTTTTTTTTTTTTGTATCAATACCATCGATTATAAGAGCTTTAATATTTTCTCTTTTAAAAGGTGATTCTGCTATTATTCCTTTATAAGATTTTCCACTTTGATTCAATCCTATTAGATTGTGATATACATAAGGATTAATTGTTCCAGAAAGATGCAATATCGAATAAGAATATTTTAATAACGGTAAGGTTATTTCTCTTGGATCTAATGCAACTATTTCTAAATTAATAGATTTTTTTTCGTTTCTTTCTACAATAGAATAACAGAAAAAATATTTATCTGAAGATACAGTTTTTATCCATGTTAACCAAAATTCTGCTAAGATTCCAACATAATCACGGGAGATTAATCCATTTGCTGTTTTTTCTTCATGTATGGCAACACTAAAGTCATATAAATCATTAATAAAATTCTTAAATTCATTTAAATCTGTATGTCCTAATGCTAAATAAATGTTATTTAACAATTT
>CAZBEU010000502.1:0-2478 GCA_964491005.1 uncultured archaeon
TTTTGATTTTAATTGGATTTTCAAAATTGTCAATTATATTTTTTGCCCAACTCATAAATTGTCTTTTATGACTATCTCCTATAGTTTTAAAGGTTTTATAATCCTGTTTTTCTTCATTAGGGATATTTTTCACACTTTTATCGCCAATATTCAAAAAAGTATTATAAAATACTATTCCATCGGAAATTAAATCATTTTCAAATCCATTATCTTCAATCTCATATGCTATATCATAACCTGTGGCATCTTGCTCGATCATAAGCAAAATTCTTTTTAAAAATTTAATCAAAATTTCATTATTTTGATCAATTATTGTAATCACCTTAATGGAGGAATAAATTGAATGATCTTTGATGTAAATAGTATTCCTATCTTATATAAATATATTTTATAAAAAATATTTCTCTTTCTTTAATAAAGTACGATTCTATTACAATTAAATCTAAAATAATAAATAAAAAAAGAAAATGTTGTTTAAAATGACAACTGAGATCCATACCCGCCTTTTTGTACTATTCTCGTCACCAAGAAATAGCTGAGGCATCTAACTAAGCGACCTACCTAAAGCTCGCTCCAAGTACTCATCACTTTCATTTGGTCTTGCACCAAGGATTTAGTTCGTTTCAACCATTCCCTTAAGCTATTTCTTTGGCTTATTTCCAAATCATTAATATAAGCTAAAGGGCGGTGCCGTTTCTATTACTAAATATACGATTTTCATCGTAGTGAGAAGACTCACCCCTTGCTTGGAGTGTGAGGCGAGGTTCCTCAGCTGGAAATCCAACCGTCAGCCTCGAATCTCATTTGTCAAATAAGAACTAGTATTTATAAATTTATAATTTTTATTGTTTTTTCTGGTGGATTCAATAAAATAACAAATATCAACAAGAAAAAATTGATTTTCTAAGAAAAAACTTTGAAAAAAATCTATGGCATTTCAACTTTCATTCTTGTCTTGTAATTAATTAACATCTTGTCATATTCGTGAGAAAATAATGGAGAAGATATTAAAAAATCTGCTGTAGATCTATTACATGCTACTGGTATATTATATACAACACCAATTCTAAGTAATGCACGAACATCTACATCATGAGGTTGAGCTTCTAAAGGATCCCAAAAGAATATCATACAATCTATTTCACCTAAGGATATCTTCGATCCAATTTGTTGATCTCCTCCTAATGGTCCAGATTGCATTCTTATAATATCCAACCCTAAATATTCTTTTAAGATTTTTCCTGTTGTTCCTGTAGCATATAATTCATGATGGATAAGTGTTCCTTTGTTATATCGAGCCCAATCCAATAAATCTCCTTTTCTATTATCATGAGCAATTAATGCTATTCTTTTCTTTTTTCCCATTGCTGCAAATTTCTCGGACATAATAATCTATTCATTTAAATGATTGATTATAAATTAATTTTATTACCATAAACATGTAAAGAATAAAAGATTGTTATTTATAGATTATTTAATAATCTATTCTCTATTTATTAGTTTGTTTATATATAATATTTCTATTGTTCTGATTTATTAAAATATTGAAAAATAAAAAAAAGAAAATTTAAAAAATTTAATTCTTATATTAGAAAATTTATCAAACCAGCACCATTGCCAATTAAAATAAATAGTCCGATAAGTAATGTAGCTGTAAGAGACATTACAACTAATAATGTATTTATACTTGGACCTGATGTATCTTTAAAAGGATCTCCAACAGTATCTCCTGTAATTGCTGCTTTATGAGTTTCTGTGCCTTTGCCACCTAAATTACCATCCTCTATAAATTTCTTGGCATTATCCCATGCACCTCCACTATTACTCATAAAAATAGCAAAAACAAATCCAGATAATATTGCTCCTGCTAGAAAAGCTCCTAAAGAAGCAACTCCAAATAGAATACCTATGATAATAGGAAATCCTATTGAGAGAATGCTCGGAACAAATAATTCTTTTATTGATCCTTTAGTAGCGATATCAATACATTTATTGAAATCAGCAGCCTCTTCACCAGTTAGAATTTTTGGATTTTCTTCAAATTGTCGTCTAATTTCCAAGACCATTTTACCTGCATTTCTCTGAACAGCTAAAACTAAGAGAGCTGAAAAAATTGCAGGAGTAACAACTCCAAGAAATGCTCCAATTAAAACACCAGGATCTAAAAGATCAATTGTAGTAAATAATGCACCAGCATCCTCTGCTTCTTGTCTGTAAGAAAATAATAACGCCAAGACTGTTAAATTAGCAGCTCCAATTGCAAATCCTTTTGTAATTGCTTTTGCTGTATTTCCTGCTGAATCTAATTTATCTGCGATTCTTATAACATCTTCTCCTAGATCTCCTTGTTCTGCTATTCCTCTAGCATTATCACAGATTGGACCATATGCATCATTAGATACTATTGTTGCTACTATTGACAACATACCTACTGCTGCAATAGCAATTCCAAAAATACCACTGCCATCTATAGCCATG
>CAZBEU010000503.1:0-2283 GCA_964491005.1 uncultured archaeon
GGAGAAACAATTTATTATGTTGGAAAAATAGATTTAGCGGATTTTTAAAGGTTATTTATCTTCTAAATTTATTCCTATTTCATTTAATTCGTCTCTGATTTTGTCACTCAAATCATATATTTTTCTTTTTCTTAATTCTTCTCTAATATTTTTGATTAGTTCTAATAATTGTTCCATAATATCATCCTCTTCCTTAAAATTATCAGAATCATATAATTTTATTTGATATAATGATTTTGGAAATATGCCAAAAATAGCATCTAATTCATCCATAAAAAATAAAAATGCTTCTTTGGATTCTTTTGAAATGTCTTTATTTTCTTCTAATAAATAATGATTAGTTTTTTTCATTAATGTTAAAATATATGCAATCGCTTTAGGTGTATTTAAATCATCATCCATTGCTTGAATAAGTCCTTCTCTAGATTTCTTAATTTCTAAACCTAATGAATCTATTTCTATTAATTTAGAATTAGTAGGTTCCTTTTCATTAACTAATTGGATTGTTTTAATAATTTTTTTATATACTTTTTCTGCTTGCCTTAAATTATTTATTGAATAATTAACTGAATGGCGATAATGGCCAGAAAGTAAGAATAATCTTAGCACCATAGGATCAAATGTTTTCAGAACATCTGATACTAAAAAGAAATTCCCCAAGCTTTTTGACATTTTCTCGTTATCTACATTTACAAAACCATTATGCAAAAAATAGTTTGCAAATTTTTCTTCTCCGGTATATGCTATTGATTGAGCTATTTCATTTTTATGATGAGGTGATTTTAAATCTAAACCTCCACCATGGATATCAATTACATTTCCCAATAACTTTATAGCCATACAGGAACACTCTATATGCCAACCAGGTCTACCTTTACCCCATGGACTATTCCAATAAGGGTCTCCCTCTTTCCATTTTTTCCATAGCACAAAGTCCTTATCATCATATTTATCATTAGTTAATGGTTCTTGATCTTGAGGGATCTCATAAACTTCATCATCCTCTTTTTTTTTTATATTTTGAAATAAAATATCATAATTATTGAATTTTTTAACAGAAAAATAAACAGAACCATTGCTTATATATGCAAAACCTTTCTTAACTAAAGTTTTTATAACTTCAATCATAAAATCTATAATTTCTGTTGCTTTTGGCGACTTGTAATTTGGTTTTACATTGAGAATATTCATAATATCTTCATATTCTTTTATATATTGTTCACTTAAAGAGAGATAATCAGTACCGATCTCATTTGCCCTCTTTATTATCTTATCGTCTATATCTGTATAATTTTTTACTAATTTAACATTAAATCCTTTAAATTCTAAATATCTTCGAATTAAATCAAAAGTAATCGCTGACTTTGCGTGTCCTATATGTGGAGAATCATACACTGTTGGACCACAGACATACATTAGGACTTCAGTTGGATTTATAGGTATAAAATCCTCCAATTTGAAACTTAGACTATTATAGATTTTCATTTATATTACCAAGAATATATAGATTTTTTTTTTAAAACTAAGCCAGCGGTGGGAAATGCATACTAACGAGATATTCAAGATAGTAATTTGCACCCACGATAAACGGCTCTGCAGGCCGTCACCTTAACTACTCGGTAACGCTGGCTTAATTTATGATATAAAGTTATATATATGACTAGATTTTGTTGTTTAAAAATTTAGGTGTAATTTTTGAAAAATTTTATCTGAAGTATAGTTATTATTGTGATAATTTAATTTTAAAACTTTTTTTTTAAGATATAGTCAAACCTCAAAAAAAAAATTTACATTAAACTTCAAAAATAAAAGAATATTCAACTAAAATCTTACATCTATTATTCAAATCTCAGAAAAACTAAATAATATATAGTGCTAAGCTATAAATTTCTAGTTTTTTCTATTTAGATGATAAATAAAATATATAATTTTAAGGTGTTTAGATTTGACAGAATTAAAAACTCAAGAAAAAGAAAGAATAATACTTTCTCCTAATATATATGGCTTTGCTGATGATGAGGAATTAATTTATCATATTGAAGTTGAATTACCTGGAGTAGATAAAGAGAATATGTCTCTTAAAATGTTAGAAGATAGCTTCTATATACGAGGAGAAACAGAAAACGCTATTTATGTTGGATCATACGCATATTATAAAATAAGACAATGTTGGACATTTATCTTATTTGAGTGTTCCGATGGTTGCGTCCTCGGAAGTTAACAAGCAGAAGGTGTACTGCCTGATGATTGATTATTTTGATACTTTTCGATGAGAATGATGGC
>CAZBEU010000504.1:0-2536 GCA_964491005.1 uncultured archaeon
TATTAATAAGATGTTTTTTTTATCAATCATTTTTTCTTCTAAAAATGAATGAAGATCCCTATATATTTCATTTAAAGCTACATTATTGCTTTCCAAAAAATATTCTTCAGAATCATTATATTCAATTTGTTTATCAAAATATCTCAATTCAAAGATTGGAACAAATTCATATTCAAATTCATTTTGATAATACTCTTCTTCAATTCCACCTAATAAATCATTATTATCGTCACACCCCATTGATTTGGAGGGATTTACTAAATAATTTTGATGTATTTCCATAATTTCCATAAGTGAAGTTTGAATTATTTTTTTGATGTTCTCTCTTGTTATAAGCATAATAGTTTTTATAAAGTTAGCATAATTACTCTCTAAAAGATAATTTATTTCTTTAAATATATTTTCATATATTATAGTTGAACCTGCTATAATATCACTTTTTAGTAAGAAATGAGTTATTTTTTTTGATAAGATATAACAAAATTTAATGAAGTTTGTATTATAGATGGGGGGAATAATTGTATATCTTTCTTCGATAATACTTTTTTCCATTGAATTTAGGGAAAATAAATTCTGTTCATATCTTTTATGGAACGATTTCAATAGAGTAAGTGTAAATATATGAATGAATTTATCTTTAAGAGTTTTCTCACTAACAACTATATTATGGAATAGGGAGGGATTTCTAAATTTCCTCAATAATAATTGAAAATTTTTTTTTTGTTTCAAGGGGATGTCTTCATTAAGAAAGTAAGTATAAAGAGGATTTGATTCAATCAATTTATAATATTCATTTTTAGCCTTAAAAAGGTCTTTTTCCATACAATAAGAAAGTATCCTACTTTTCCATTTACCAATGTCTTGTATCTTGTTTTTTTTATATGATGATTTATTTTTAACTTGAGATTTCCTATGAGATATAAGATTTCCATTTATTATCTTTTTTTCTTTCTCTAATAAATCTTTGGGAAGTTTCATGATATAATAAGTTACTTTTTTTAAAGGTTTATAAAATCTTTTTTTTTACTCATTATTTATATTTCTTCTATTAAAAGTGATTGTTTATTTAAATGATCTCATGCATCATTTAGAAGATATACCTTATAGTGAAGCAAAAGAGTGTTTTGAAATCATGAGGGAAATTTTTCAAAATTAATATTCATTTAAAATATCAAAATATTCAAATCTAACACTATTTTTTTCCTTTTTTTTAAAAAAATTTTTTTTAGACATTTAATATATCTCATCTTATAAACAAGTAGAATCATTGAATATGATTATTTTTAAGCCAATCATCCAAATTCTTGAATAAAAACTTATTTTCATTGTATATTTTTATACTTTTGATATTATTTTTAAGGGATTATAAGAAGAAATATACAAAATTGCCATCCTACAAAAAATTTTGATAAAGAACACTAAATCCTAATAGTCTTAGTTCAATCTTTAAAAGATAATAATATAAAATATCTTTCAACTATTTTTATTTATTATAGGAAAATTTATATGTAAGGAATCAGATTCTTTACTTGTAGAAATATGATTGAAGAATCAAAAATATCAAAAAAAGGGCAAATAACAATTCCAAAGGATGTTCGAGAAAGATTGGGCCTTAAAGTGGGAGATAAAGTTATTTTTGAGTCGATCTCTAAGGGAATTCTCATAAGGAAAAAAGAGGATTGTGATATTAATGTAATATTAAAGGAGGTATCTGGAATATGGAAAGAACATCCTTTATTCAAAAATAAAACAACAGAAGAGATTATTGAAATGATAAGAGGTCCTGACGATGACACAAAAAAATAATGAAATAACATTAGATTCAAGTATTATCATTTCTCTCCTTAAAAAAGATGCATTTTTTCAAGAGATTGTAAATGTATTAGAATTAATTAAAGATTTAGAAATTCAAGTGTATATAAGTCATATTACATATGCAGAGATTTGGGTAGGAGTATTAGCAAGTAATAATCCTAAAGAAGATGAAATTAGAGTAAATAAAACTCTATATGAACTTTTTGGAGTAAAAGTTACTGATTTAAATATTACTATAGCACGAACTGCTGCTATGGCTTTTTTAAATTATAAAAATCTTAAAGGTACAAGAGAATTCTTGATACCCGATTTTTTAATTGGTGCTCATGCTCAATACTATACTAAATCTATTCTTACAACAAATCCTCGAGATTTTCAAAAATATATCCCAGAATTAAATGTTTTAACACCTTCTCAATTTATTAAATATAAATCTTCAATTTAACTCATCTATTTATTTAAAATAATTTACATTTTTTAGAAAAACATATCTATCTTTTAATATATAAAAAGGATAAACTGAAATAAATCAAAAAAAAATAATTTTAAGTTCTTATTTTTTGAAATAATTTTATTCATATATCTTATTTTAAAAATAGATATTTTTCATGGAAAATGCAGTAATTTTAATGGAAAATCAAAGTGAAATGGGGGTTTCACGAATAATTTTAAATAATCAATATTAAAACCAATAATAGATAATATCTGATATTCTAGCTCA
>CAZBEU010000505.1:0-4436 GCA_964491005.1 uncultured archaeon
TTATTAATTAACTCAAAACAAAAGTTATTTTGAGGATTGAGAATACCTATTAATTCATCAATATTATTGATAATAAACTGGAAAAGTTCTTCTGGGTTATTGGTTTCAATTTTATTAGATTTCATAGATCTTCTATTTTTATGTTATAGTCATATTATATTCACACTTTTATTAAAAATATAATTATTGTATATAAATCAGTTCGATCTAATAATTTTCACTAAAAACAATTATTATCCTTTTGCAAATTGAGTAAATATATGAATAGAAAATTTAATTTTTCTATAAATTTATATTGTTTTATAATTAAATAAAATAATATTTTTTGCATTTACAATGTTAATTTTTTAATTATTACTTATAATGATTAATTTAAATATTATTCATTATTTTCTCTTTTGGAGTATAATATTCTCCTATATCATAATTATTAAAATTAATGCTATAATGATCTCTCCAATGTTGTTTTATTTCTTTCAATGTATCGTTTAAGATATCCTCTTTGATTTTTCCTTCAGAAATCAATGTTGTTCCAATTGGACTTACTTTAATTTCTCCTTTATGAACAACAATTCGACCATCTTTTATTGTATATTCAGAATTAGAAAATGCTTTTTCAATATTATGACCATTTAAATTTGTGTTATCAAGGTTAAATATAGATAAATCTCCTATAGCTCCAATACCTAAATGACCACGATCTTTCATTCCTAGACACTTTGCTGGACCAGCTCGAGTCATTATGCATATTTCATTTAGAGTCAACTCTCGTTCTATATTAGTTAAGGTAGTATTAGAACTAGCTTTTTTAGATAATTGATTATTTAACATATCTTCTCTTGTTTTTTTATCCATTAACCATCGAACTATTTTAGGATAGTAAATAAACGGTCCTCCATTAGGGTGATCTGTTGATAGATATATTTTCCATGGATTATCAATTAATAATGCCAATTCTAATCCTATAGCCCATTGAATAGCATTCACTCCGATTTTTGGATCAAAATAATATGGTACTAACCCTGAACCTGATTCTCCTTCAACTTGGCCATTAATCCATTTTACGCCGGGTTTTGCGCCCCAACTGCTCATTCCGCTTATATGATGTAATGCGAATTCCCAAGGCCCATCAGCTGTCATTGTAGTAGTTGCAGTTTTAGCAAATACAATTTGTCCCATATCTAATGTAATATGATTATGGGAATTAATATATTTTGCAATTTCTGTTGCTCCTGAACAGAAATCTCCCCAATTAGAGCCATCATAGGCATTAAACTGACAATGAGTATAATGTAAAACATTATTATGTCCTGAGCTTGCATTAATTTTTTCCATAGTCTTAAAAGTTTCAAGACTATATTCATAATTCCCTGGATGTCCTAAATTATTACCATGTACATGAATAGAGTGTGGTAATTCTAATATCTCATTTACTTTTGCTAATCCTTCAAGTATTTCTCTTGGACTTACTTCAAAATGAAGGACATGATCATCAAGACTATCAACATTTTTTCCCCAAGCCCAATTTTCTACTCCACCTGGATTTACTATTTTTATAGCATATCCTTTTGTGGCTTTTAAAATCCAAGAGATATATCCTGCTAGACGATCATAATCTTTATTTTTAATAAATTCCATTACAAACCAATTATTACCAAAAAGTGGAAATGCTGCTTTATCTATTATAGGGATAGATAGAAACTCCTCATGTGTATGCCTTGCTTCCATTAAAGGCATTGCTGGTTCAACAACTGTAGTATATCCTAATTTAGCATATCTATAACCTGTAATCCATGTGGAAGGTACGGAATAGCCAACTCCTGAGCGAGATTTTCTTGTTTTTGGGATAGGATCTATTATATGGTCTTCAGGTCTAAATGCACGTCCAGCATTAACCTTTGGACCGGCAATGTGTGAATGTATATCAACTCCCCCAGGAAAAATAATCATACCATCAATATTTATTATTTTAGCATCCGGATGAGGTTTCTCAGATATAACTCCATTGGTTATATAGATATCTTTTTTTTCCCCTTCTATTTTATTTAAGGGATCATATACAATTCCATTTTTTATCGAAATTGAATTATTCATTTTAAATTCTAAATAAATCTCTATTATATTTTTTATATTTTAAATTATTTTATGTTAGTTGATTCTATTTATGAAAAGAATCATTATATAAAAATAAATGTCTTAAAATTAGAAATAAATCATTTTTTTAATCTATAAGATAATATATATCTTTTAAATTTCTGTACTTTTCATTCAAATCTAATCCATATCCTATAATAAATTTATCTGGAACATCAAACCCTATATAATCAATTTTTACTTCTCTTATACGTTTAGATGGTTTATTTATTAAAGTACATAATTTAATTGATTTTGGTTTATCATTTTTTAGTTTTTCAATTAAAAAATTACAAGTTATTCCTGTATCAACAATATCCTCTACTATTATTATGTCTCTATTTCTAATATCTAAGCTTAACCATTTTCTTATTTTTACTTTTTTTGAAGTTTCGATATTTTGACCATAGCTTGATAATTCTATAAAATCTATTTGAATATCAACAATTAATTGACGAATTAAATCTATAAAAAAAACACATGCCCCTTTTAAAACACAAATTAATAGAGGAGTCTTGAAATTATAATCGTTATTTATCATTTGAGCAATTTTATTAATTTTATCTTGAATTTCTATACTAGAAATTAATTTCTCCATTTTTTCTTTAAGAGCCATATAATAACACTTCTAAAATTTAAAATTTAATCTAATATTCTTGAGTTTTTAATTAATAATAACTATAAATATTATGTATAAAAAATTCTTTAAAAGAATAGAATAATTGAAATATAACCTGTTAATCATACTGAATTCATGCTACATAAAAAAAAATAAAAAAAAAGAATTAATAAGCACTTGACTCACTTGCGAATATTGCCAAAAATGAATATCCAAAGCCTATTAGTATTGGAAATCCTAAATATACAATATAATCGCTTGTAGTCAATAAATCAAAATTACCTTCAATTTCAACAATAACTCCAATAAAGAGAATTATTGCTGATATTAAGGCTACTAAGAACCAAGCTAAAAATCCACCTGCTTTATCTTCAGCAAATCTTCCTGCAATTATAGCTGAAATTATTGCTGTTAACATTGGGAAAACAAGATAATATAGTGTTGCATTTGTATCCCATGAATATGAGCTTGCATCTATTATTCCGCTTGTTGGTGTTGTAGTAACGAATCCAAATAACGCATCTAATATAGTATAAGCACTATTCAAACTTTGAAACCATGGTTCTAAAGAATTATCAATAGCAAATACAATAATTTTAAAGACAAAATTGAGAGCTATAAAGATAATTAATCCTATTACTAATCCTTTTAATACTTTATTTCCTTCCATTATAATTCATTTTAATATTTAGTTATCACAAGAGCTTTTGTGATATGATTACTTTAATAAAACATGTATATAAAAAGATTACTTTCGTTGAAATAAGGTTATTTAGTTCTAATTTTTTAATAGATTTTTATCAATTATAAACTTTGATTTTTTTTGTAGTTTATGATAATTATCGTCTTTTTATGTATCTTTTAATTATAAATCTTAATTTAATTTATTGAAATTAAATAAAATAAATTAATGTAAAATTGTCAAAATTAGTTAAAGAAACAAAAAAAAAATAAAGAAATTATTTAGTTTATTAATAACTATTTTCTCTTGGAAGTACTGCGGCTATAATAGCAAGGACAGCACCACTAAGTATTAAGATCGTACCTAAACTATAATCTCCCATATTAACGACTACTGGAAATACATCTCCTATTTGAGTTTCGACTGTTTGAGCCCCTATCAGCATACCTAATTGGAGTGTTATTTGAATATCAGGAGCAGCAGTTGCCAATAAATAGATTATTCCAACTATAAGTGGACATATAGCACCAAAAATAGAAGCAACTCTATATTTCATACCTAATAGTAAGAAAATTCCGGATAAAACAAAAATCATTAGGATTACCAAAGTCAAATATCCATACCACGAATCGAGTCCTACAGCAAGAGCATAAGTATCTGAATATTGGAAATTATCACTTATATTTTGAAAAAATCCGATTCCAGAGGATGCATATCCAGTACCACCAGTTAATGCAATTATAAAGGTCCCTACTATTACGATAATAGCAGAGACTAATGCTAAATATTTACCTGAATTACTCATAATTTCTCAATTGTTTATATTTTTAATTTTGTTAAATTATATTCTGATTGGAATATATATAAAGTTTCTCTATTTGTTTATCGATACAAATAATTAATATAAAATTAGAATCTAAAAAAAGTCTTAATTGACATAACTTAATACATATATTCTTATTTCTCTTTCGTAAGTTATTTTTAAAAAAATTTATAATATAG
>CAZBEU010000506.1:0-1697 GCA_964491005.1 uncultured archaeon
TCTCAAATATGGAATTTTATCAATTTCATCCTACTTGTCTTTATCATCCATATGCAAAATCATTTCTTATTACTGAAGCTATGAGAGGAGAAGGTGCAATTCTTAAAGATATTAGAGGGAATGAATTTATGGAAAAGTATCATCCACTTAAAGAATTAGCTCCAAGAGATATTGTATCTAGAGCAATTGATTCAGAATTAAAAAAATCAGGTGATGATTTCGTTTATTTAGACATTTCTACTAAAAGGGATCCTATTTTTATTAAAAGTCATTTTCCTGGTGTTTATACAAAATGCTTAGAATATGGGATTGATATTACCAAAGATCCTATCCCCATTGTTCCCGCAGCTCATTATTGTTGTGGTGGTGTTCTAACAGATCTTAATGGATCTACTCGGGTAAAAAATCTCTATACAATAGGAGAATCTGCTTGCACAGGTCTCCATGGTGCTAATAGATTGGCGAGTAATTCATTAGTAGAAGGACTTGTTTGCGCAAATAATTGTGCAAAATATATAAGTGAAAATTTAGAAAATTTAAAAATAAAAGAATTTAAACCTTGGGAACCAGGTAATGCAATTCCTTCTACAGAAGCAGTGATTATTTCTCAAAATTGGGATGAAATTCGAAGATTTATGCAAAACTATGTCGGCATCGTTAGAACAGATAAGAGACTTCAGAGAGCGAATAAAAGAATAAATTTAATTCTTGACGAGATTGATAGATATTATTGGGATTTTAAAATTGAAAAAAATTTAATAGAACTAAGAAATTTAGCTATTGTAGCTAAGATAATAATTGAATGTGCAATTTCTAGGAAAGAAAGTAGAGGAATTCATTATAATATTGATCATCTTGAAAAAACAAAAAAAGCAAGATCTTCTTATATTGAAAAACCTTGGTAAATATTTATTATAGTAAAAATAAATTCAAAAAGTTCTAAATATTAAATTTTTCAAATAAAAAATCGAAAATTTAAAATAAATTCTTATTAATTTTCCGTTATAATTAATAGAATAAATTAAATTGTTGAAAAGTTTAAAAATAAATATTGATTATTCTAACCATTAAAAAAGATATCATGTACTTTTTCTATAAATTAAATATCACCATGATATTATACATTAATGATTAAAAATATGATTTATAAAAATATTAAGAATTTTCAAATTAAGAAAAAAGGCAGTACACTTATTTTGTCCCTAAATCGGCCTCCAGTAAATGCTATGAATGAAGAAGTATTTGCTGAACTTCATGAACTCGTAGAAAAAATAAATCTAGATCCAAACATTATTTCAGTAATTATAACGAGTGCTTTATCAAAAGTATTTACTGTAGGGGCTGATGTGAAAGAATTATTTAAAAAATATGCAGGTAAAAGAAAATTAAAAAGGGCTATAAATAATCTTGATTTGGTTCATGAAACTTATAAATTAATTGAAACATCTCCGAAGCCATTTATTGTAGCTTTTCGAGGTCTTTCTTATGGCGGAGGAATTGAATTGGGATGTACTTGTGATATTAGGATTGCTTCAAGAGATGCCGTATTTGCTATGCCTGAAACTAGAATAGCATTTATTCCAGGATATGGAGGTACACAACGATTACCAAGATTAATAGGTTATGGAGCAGCGAAAAAGTTTATTTTCAGTGGAGAACCAATAAATGCAACAACTGCTTTGAAAATTGGATTGATT
>CAZBEU010000507.1:0-5672 GCA_964491005.1 uncultured archaeon
AACCAAGGTCATTTATAATCGCTCTGAGTGTTGTGATATTTTGGGCTTCAAGTGGTCGGTTATTTGGATACTCCAATACCTGGCAATTAATGATTAATACCACAACCACTATTGTTACTTTCTTGATGGTTTTTTTAATCCAAATATAGTACAGTCCTCTATAAAGATGTTGAAAATTAAGACAATAAAAAAGACAATAAAGATTGAATACCCCGATAATATAAATAATATCTTAAATATAATAAGTGATAAAAAAACTATTAAAACAAGTGAATTAAGTAAAATCTCAAAAATCAGTGGTACGAAACTTAAGGAGATCCTTGAACATCTAATGCGAGAAGGAAAAATAAAGGAAACTATTTCAAATGAGGGTGCTGGAAGACCAGCAATATATTATTCATTAGTATAATCGTAATAATTACCATCCTAAGATTTTGCGTTCTTTATAAAATTCACCTGATTGTAAATTTGCAATTGGTTCAGTTGAAAGAAAAATTGTTGTATCTATTCCCTCTTTAATTTCTAAAGGAGCTTCTGAGCCACCTAATCTTGTCTTAACCCATCCAGGATCCACTGAAAACACACTAACATTGGTATCTTTTAATTCAAATGCTAAATTTTTTGTAAGAGCATTCACAGCTGTTTTAGAAATACTATAAGCAGGGTAATATCCCATTCGGGGTACAGTTAATTGCCCTAATCCAGATGAAAAGTTAATAATACGTGCTTCAGGAGCCTTTATTAAAAGATTTAAAAATTTTTGACATGTATATAATAACGCTCGGAAATTTATATCCATAGTTCTTTGTAGAATATTCATATCAAGATTATCTATTCTAGTATCGGGTTCTTCTAAATTAACTCCAGCATTATTAATTAAGATATCAATATAGTCTTTTTCTGAAGCAATTTCATTGTATAAATTCCCTATATCTTCAATTTTTTCAAGATCTGTTATTTTAAGCTTTATCTTTAGATTTTCTTCTAAAAATTCTTTTTCTACTTCCTTTCCCATTATAGAATCTCTACAAACCATATAGACAAAGGCACCCATTTTAGCAAGTTTATGGGTTATTGCTTTTCCTAATCCTCGGTTTGCCCCAGTTACAATTATAGTTTTTCCATTTAAATATGTATTTTCCATTTTATTTATAACTCAATAAATATTTTTCTAAGTATAATTATTTGTAATTTAATCAATATTTTCTAGTAAATAAAAATATTATATAAATTTAAAATAAATTCTAGAATCTCTGAAAACTATTAATTTAGAGAATACTAAATATATACATCTAAAAAAGGAAATATATGGATTTAAAAATAATAGGAAAGACTCATGGCAAAAAAAAATTATGGAAAACAAAGCAAAGGAACTAAAGGAAATAAGGCAAAAAGTGGTGGATCTGCTTTAAAAGGTGGAAAAATTAAAGCAAGCCATATCTTGGTATCAAAATTAACTCGTGCTCAGGAAATATATGATGACCTAAAACAGGGAGTGAATTTCCAAAAATTAGCTCAAGATAATTCAGAATGTTCAAGTAAGAGAAAGGGAGGAAATTTAGGTGAATTTGGAAAAGGAGAGATGGTGCAAGAATTTTGGAATGCATGCGTAAATTTAAAAATAGGAGAAATATCCCAACCAGTTAAAACTAAATTTGGTTATCATATTATTAAACGTACGGGTTAAATATGTATATTTATTTTGTAATTTGGTATGAATAATTAAATAATATAATTACATTTGTTATCAATTCCTTAAATATAATAATTCGGTTTTATAGAGAAGAGCATGAATAAACGCTTATCTAATCGGAGTTTAGATTTTTTGGAATTTTAAAATAGAACGTTGATCCTTTTCCTAATTCAGAATCTACCCAAATTTTGCCCCTATGTTTTTCAACAATTTTTTTACAAATAGCTAAACCAATTCCTGTTCCAATATATTCTTTATCTGTATGAATTCTTTGGAAAATTTGAAAGATTTTATCAAAATTTATTTTATCTATTCCTATACCATTATCTTTAACAGCAATAATCCAATTCTTATTTTTGTCAGTTAGATTTATTTGAATCTGTGGAGGGTTTTCACCACGGAATTTTAAAGCATTATTTATCAAATTCTCAAATAATTGAATTAAAAGAGTTTTACTCCCCATTATTTTTGGAAAATTATCATGAATAATTTCTGCTTTTGTGTCTTTAATCAACACACTAAGATCTGATTTAACTTGCTTGAGAATCGAATCTAGGTCTATTTCGGAAAATACTATTTTACTTGCGGTCACCCTTGAAAAATGTAATAGATCATTAATCATTGTTTTTATACGATTTGAAGCATCAACAGAAAAATCTATAAGTTCATTGGATTCAGAATCTAACTTTTTCATATTAGTTTCTTTTAAAATATTTAAAGAGGCTTGTATTACTGTTAATGGTTGTTTTAGATCATGAGCAACAATAGAAGCAAATTCTTCTAACTCTTTGTTTGATCTTTCTAATTTTTCAAGCAAAACTTGTCTTTCTTGAAGTAATAAACCTCCTTTTAAAGCAATACCTATATTTCTTGTTAAATTTTGAAGTTCAGATACTTCTTCTGAAGATTCAAATACAATATAACCAAATTTATTTTCATCTCTGAAAAAAACTGTGTTAATAATAAAATTAAATTGTCTATCTTTTGGTAAATATTTTTTTGGTATTAATTTTGATGTTTTGAACCGTTCTTTCTTGTTATTTAGACTATAATTGATTGATATCGATTCATTATAAGCAGAAATTAATCTAGAATAAGGAGTAATTTTTTTATAATCCTCAAAAAGACATAAATAACAAGATTTAATACCTATTTTTGGTAATTGCTCATTTATAGATTTAGCTAATTTTTCAATACTAAAATTACTCATTAAAGAACGTCTAGTTTCATCTACTGTTATTTTATTTTCTTTATCTTCCTCTCTTCGAATACTCTCTCTCTGATAGAGTAATTCTTCAAGTTGAAATCGACTTTGATGAATAAGATTTTCTATAAAAAGACTTTTCTCATTATCAAAAAGAAAAAAGGGTATAGTTAATTTATATAATTTTACAATGATATTATCCCAATACATTAATTTATGTTTTTTTGTCATTTCTTTTCTTAAAATCTCTTCAATAGTTTTAATAAAAACTAATGAATCTTTAGATTCTATTGCTCCTAAATATGAATCATAAATCCTTTTAAGAAGAAAAAAACTTAGGTTTATATTATGAACACTAGCAATACTATGTAATTCAGATAATATTGATTTTTTTTTATTTTCTAATTGAGTGAAAGTATCAGAATTATTAGATATTTCTTTTTCAACAGATATTTTTAATAATTGAGAGTGAAAACACCCACAAGATCTCCTATATATCTCTTTAGTTGATAAAGTAATTAATTTAGGTATATCTTTTTTCCCATCAATAATTTCTAGCAATAATTCTAATGATTTTCTTCCTTGTTCATATAGAGGTTGTTTAACGGATGTTAATGGAGGATTAGTAAGTGAACTCCTTTGTACATCATCATATCCAACAATCGCAATATCATTTGGTACTGAGATATCTCTTCTTTGAAGGGCTTTAAGAGCACCATAAGCCATGTCATCATTTGAAGAGACTATAGCCTCAAAATCTATTTTTCGCTGATCATATAAAATTCCTACTGCTTTTATCCCTGATATTTCCAGAAAATCTCCTGGAACAACTAACTTAGGATCATATTTAATATTATTTTCTTTTAGCACAGATTTATAGACCTTAAATCTTTGAATTGCTTCTGGATGCTTTGATGGTCCCTTTATAAACGCAAGTCTCTTAAGATTATGATCTTTAATTAGATGATTTATAATTTTCTTAAACCCTATTGTATTATCTACAACTATGCTAGGAATATTAGGAATTTCAATAGCTATACTTACCATTGGAATATTCTTATATCTTTTAAGAAAAATAAGATATTCTTCTTTAGTAATAAAATTACTCAACGGCCCCGATAAAAGAATTAAACCATCTATACTTTCAGAATTAACTAAGTCATATACTAGATTTAATTCCTTACTTGGAAAATAAGGTGAATTAAAGGATGTTCCAGAAAAATAAACAATATTTACATTCCTTTCTTCTGCAATTTGAGAAATTCCAGGCCAGACTTGAATTTGATAAGTTTCTTCTAACCGCCCTATTAAAACTCCAATTGTCTTTCGAGATTTATGTGTCAGAGAGAAATACCTTTTAGATTGAAAATTATTATATAAAATAATCTTAATATAGTATTATATTGAAGGTATTAATAAATTTTTAATTAATTGTACATAATTCTTATCTTTAGAAAATATAATAAAAAAAAATTGAAAATTTTTAATTATAGGAAGTTAATCTCTAAATCCATAGTAAATATTGATTAATAATAATAATATTTCACGAATTTGAATTGAAAGAATAAAGACATCAACTCTCGCATCTATATTAAAAGAATATAACATTAGAGCTATTATAATAGATCCTAACATAAATAGAGAAAGAATACTTTGACCTGTTTTTTGCCACCAAGAGGGTTTTTCTTTTAAAAGTTTTTCAATGATTTCGATATTTGATAACTTTTGAAAATCTTTCATTTTCCTTATTTTCTCTTTTATTGTTTTATTTTTTCTATAGTTTTTAGCAGCTCTTATTAAAAGCCCAATAATAAATAAAGTTATTATTACCAATACATCTAAAAGAGTATTTCTTGATTCAAATACTAAATTTGGTCCATAATAATTAATTAAGACAAAGATCAATACAATAATTAACAATAAGATCCTAACAGAATATTTAGGTAAATAGAGAGGATATTTAATTTGTTTTTCTTCTTCCATTATTTCTGTTGGTTCTTTTATTTCTTTTATAATTCTTTCTAATTCTTCTGAAGTACTTTTTCTAGCCTCAAAATAAAACGCAATTAAAATAAAAACAGCGTTTAAAATAATACCGGGAATTTCTTCCTTAGTTATAAGGTATGTAAGAGGAAAAGCAACTACTAATATTGTAATGAGAGCCCTAACAGTTCCACGGGGCAATCCAAGAGGTTGATCCTCAATTTTTCCTTCATTACTAAAACGTCTAAATATTATCCATACTAAAAAAATTAAGAAAAATATCCAATTTATCATAGTATTATTTTTTTTTTTATTAATTTGGAATTGATTTAAAGATAAAAAAAGATCTTTTTTTAAGATTTCTATATATTTTAAATAAATATTATTCTATATTTTGTTTTGCACCACATATATGACAAAATTCTGCTTCTTCTGAGAGTGATTCTCCACAATATTTACAATAAGGAAGGGGAGTACTTGTTTGAATTGTGTTTTGAGTTATTTGTTCTTTAATTTTTTGTTTAAATATTAAATTATTTGGTAATTTAGATAAAAATACTTGATTTTCACATTCTGGGCAATTTATTCTTCCTTTTCGACCCAATCTAAATGTCTTTTTTGGACCCAATTTTGAAACTTGTCCCATGCATGCTGCACACCATACTTTCTCACATTTATTGCAGGAAAAAAAATAATTTATCCATTCATCTGCAGGAAATCGTTTATCATTTGTATTTCTTCCACATAAAACACAATAATTATCAGAAGGTTCTCTCTTTTTTTTTTTAAACA
>CAZBEU010000508.1:0-4043 GCA_964491005.1 uncultured archaeon
TATTTTCTTTAATTCTAAAACCATGGGCTTCTTTTTCATATTCATAATAATAATTTTCAATTCCTTTTTTTGTTAATATATTTGCCATTTCTTGTGAGTTATTTGGAGTTACAATTTTATCCTCTTTTCCTTGAAAAATAATCATAGGGGCGTTAATTTTATCTAGATGGTTTTTGGGAGACCTTTCTTGAAAAATCTCAATATTCTCTTCTATTGTTCCACCAACTAATGTATTGATATATTGAGATTCAAATTTATGAGTATATTTTACTAGAGTTATTAAGTTACCTATTCCAAAATAACTTGCTCCAGCTTGAAATACATTTGGAAACATAGTTAACATTCTTTGAACAGCATATCCACCAGCACTTCCTCCTGTTATTATACATTTATTTTTATCTATAAAATCATTCTCATGTAAATATTCAATCCCATATTTTATATCAAACATATCTATGATTCCCCAATTTCCTTTAAGAGCGTCTCGAAAATTACGTCCATATCCTGTACTTCCATGATAATCTATATCGAATATAGCAAAACCGGAGCTAGTCCAAAACTGAGTCATGAGTGATAAAGACGTATAATTTCTCGCAGTAGGGCCACCATGTATTCGAACGATTAATGGTGGTTTCGTTTTTAGGGGTTTTACGTAATTATGATTCTTTGGGAGATATAAATGACCATAAATACGATCTTTGTTCTTACTTTCAAATGAATAGAACTCGGGGTATGAAATTGAATTAATAGGGAAATTAAAATTAGAACTTTTCTTAACAAGCTGTAAATTTCCATTATGAAGGTTATATTTATAAATCGATGAAATATTCTGAGGTCCAGCAGCTATAAACGCTATTGAATTATCGTCAATCTTTGTAATTGATGAATATTCTGTAAAAGGGAGATCTAAATCATGAATATTATGATTTTTAATATCAATCCTGCATAAGTTCATTTGTCCTCCTGAAAGATAAGATATTATAATTGTATCTCGATCAAAAAAAACATATTTTCTCTCACCAAGCAACCATAATGGTTCTCCAAATTCTTTAAGCTCCAATGTTAAAGAAATTTTTTTTTTATCATAGTAATATAAATTCCACCAACCTTTATAACTATTAGATGGAAGTCCTCCCTCATCCATTATAAAAAATAATTGATTTCTAAGACTATATTGTGGATAACAAATTGAAATATTTGGTTTATTTATTATTTCTTTAGGATTTTCAATATAAGTACCCTTAAAATCCCCCTCCCAAAGAATTGTTTGATCCCATGGCATATTAGGATGGTTCCAAGTAGTCCATGCTATTTTTTTCCCATTCTTTGATATTTGTGGAGTTCCATAAAAATCAAATCCTTTATGCAGAATAATAGGTTCACTTACATCATCTATTCTTAAATCTAGACAAGCAAGATAATTCTCATTCTCCTTTTCTTTATACTCTTTTTCATATATAAAAATTAAAAAATCTCTGTCTGAAGAGCTAATTAAGGCTCCATACTTACCTAATGATCCATCTTTATTCTTTTCTGGTGTTATTGGGTGAATAAGTGTGGGATCTAAAAGACTTTGTTTGTATAATCGTTGATCTTGAAAATTAGTGAAATAAATATAATCATTATTAATTGTATAAGCAATGCCTCCATATTCATGGACCCTAGTTCTTAAATAATAATTCTTTAAAGTGATATCTTGAAAGCTATCCTTAGAGAGTTCTCTAACTAAGACGGTTCTTCCCTCTTCTGAGGGTCTTATTTCAAGCCAAAATAAAGTATTATTAAAAAAGTTTAAACCACTAAAACCTATTAAATCTGAGAATACTTCTTCAGGAGTAATGAGTGGTTTCCAGTTAATATAATCTGTTTTATCTGACATATTGTTATTATGAATTACTTTATATAGAAGGAATAGGAAATAAAAATAATTATATTTTATTCTTCTCAAGATTTATTTTAAACAAAAATAACAATTGGACAATATAACCTATTTATTATTTTTTAGATATTTTATAAATAATTGAAAGGTTAGAAATAAAGTATAATTCTGTATTTAAGTTAAAATCAAATTATATATAATTAGGAATTCTATTAAATTGAAAATAAAGAATATATCATTATAAATCGATAGTTTACTTTAAAATTGAAATTACCTTCTATCGTCTTTTTGACTCTTTAGCATCTCATCTATTATTTTTTTCCTTTCATTTGGATTAAGATTTGTTAATTCTTCAATAAACTTATTTTTCTCATCAACTGGTAAATTTAATTTATCTATTTTTTTTAGTTCTCTTAATTTTAAAGAAGAGATAAGATGATCTTGAATTGCAGGAGAGAAATCTAACAAATCATTAGAGTTAATAAATTGATTTAGTATTTGATCATCACTTTTAAAATTAAAATCATTTTTAGATTCTCCTAAAAATCTCTTAGAATAATGTTTTCTTCTATTAAGAAAATATAAACATGTTGAACAAGTGATAATAATAGATGCATTTAATATACTAAATGGTGATAGAAGATTATTTAATATTATCATAAGTATGGCTCCTAATGGATCTGGATTAGGTTCATTTCCTTCTTCAATTACCTTATAAATTGGATAATTATCAAACGAATTTGCCTTTCCAGAAATGGAATAATTATCATCTCCAATTCCATCTCTATTTAAATCATATCCTATATAATCATCCCAATAATTACCTATACTTCCATTGTCCCATTTATTAAAAAAACCATCATCATTCGCATGCAATATATTTTCATAAAATTCGTTAAGAAAAATAAGATTATATCCAGAGTCTTCTAATAACTTGATTCCAATGTAATTAAGAGTGAAATTATTATTGCTAATGATCGAATTGATACAATTATCTAAAGAAATACCATAGATATTAGTATTAATGATATTTGAATCTATTGTGATGTTAAACGTGTTTAATCCTAAGAAAATCGAAAATTGATTAGATTTAAATATATTATTATTAATAAAGATATTATAAATTTGAGAACTAGTATTCGTATTACTTATGTATATTCCATAATATGGATTATTTTCTATTATATTGTTATTAATATCTATTTCTTTCGAATTAATAATCTTAATTCCATATATTAAATTCTCTGTGATTATGTTATTTTTTAATAATAAGTTATAAACAGAATTAATATTAATCCCCCAATTTAGATCTGAAACTATGTTATTATCTAAAATTATATTCTCACTAAGACTTATATTAATTCCACATAAAGTATTTTGATTTATACTATTGTTTATAATGCCTATTTTTATCGAATTCTTTATATTGATTCCTATTTGATAATTATTTATAATTGTGTTATTGGTTATATAGCTATTATTGCATAGATCACTAAAATAAATACCATGAATTGTATTATTAAAGATAGTATTATTCTTGATCATAATATAATTATCTTCTAATAGATAGATCCCACTATGGTTATTTTTACTAATCTGATTTTCTTCAATATAAAGATTAAAACTTTTTTCTATTGTTAATCCATTATCATAATTAGCAGAAATACAATTATTGGTGATATAACTATTATTCGTATTGTAAATAAAGAAACTACTAATAGTATTATTAGTAACGATGTTATTATTTAGAGTTATATTATTTGAATAAAAAATTAATGCACTAAAAGATGAATTTAAAATTTTAAAGTTTGAAATAATTGAATTATTACAATTAATAAGTATAATCTGCCCAGGAGAGTCAGGGTCTGTAAAATTATTAGTATTTAAGAATGAGGAATTTACAAAATAATAAACAGGTTTGTCATTTACTTCATTAGTTGTATCAATTTTATAAGAAGTAAGATCTAATAATGATTTTTCTTTATTTAAAAAGATTCCACACATTTTTAATTCATTATTTCTTAATATTTGATGTTCTCCATTTCCATTAAGATAAATTCCAATCTCGCATCTATCTAAAGTATTATCAGAATAATTACCATTGTTGGTGTAAGAATCTATAAATAATCCATATTTACATGAAATTATTGTATTATTAGTAAGA
>CAZBEU010000509.1:0-3701 GCA_964491005.1 uncultured archaeon
CTATTCTTTTTTTATTCCTAAATGCATTTTTAAAAGGTAATTTTTGTGAAACTTTCTTAATATTATTTTTATTAAATCGTATTTTTTGTTTTTTCTTATATTTCAGTTCAAGTTTTTGATAAATAAGTTTACTTGTATCTTTTTTAGCAATTTTTCTTACAGGTAGATACACACTTAAAAATATTATTATTCCTCCAGTTATTAATCCTATGAACATAACTTCTGGTAAAAAAAGAAATTCAAATTCAAATAAATGCATATTCGCCATTTCAGTTAGTAATACATTTACCATTACGTATCCAATTGAAAATCCTATCATAATTCCAATCGGTATGGAAATAGAATAAATAATTATCATAATGATAGAATAATATTGATATATTTGCTTTTTTGAATAACCTAAAGCCTCAAGGATACCTGTTTGTTGTTTTTTTGTATGCGTATATCGATTAAAAACAACATATATAATTAAAATACCTGTTAATGCAATAAAAATCTGAATAATCCACATGAATTCACTAGATTCGCCTAAATCAGCTTTTATATAACTATATGGAAACGATTCATAGAAATTCTTAGCTTCATAAATATCAAGTCCCATATTATTTTTGATATAATCTTGGACTGCTATATCTCCATTTTTTAAAGAAATATCTTCTTTAAATGTTAAAGCAATATTGTTATAGTCTATCAGATTGAGATAAACGATTTGAGAATCATAATTAACTGGAGTTGTATTATTCAAATATGTATAATAATCAATGATATAAGTTTTCAATGTTTTCTGAGGTAAATAAATAATTCCCATTGAACCTTCAAGGGGTAGAATAAATTCTGGATTACTTACGGGAAGTAAAAATTCTGGTGAATTAAATGTGCCTCTAATCTGAACAGAAGAGTTATTTAAACTAGTAATATTTAAGATTTGATTTAATTCTAATTGATTTTTTTCAAAAAAGCTATTATCTACTACTGCACTTAAGTTATTACTGCCCTGATTAAAATCTTCTCCTGATCTGATAAAATATTTATATACCTCTGGAGAATCAATAGAACTATTTAATCCAATTAATAAAACATACTTCCAATCTTGTTGTCCTGCTAATTTTATTGAAGTAGACCAAATAAGTCGTCCAGTACATTTATCTACTTCAGGAATATTTTTAATTTCATTAAACTGAGACGAATTAATCCAAGAATTATCATTAAATTGATAAGTGTAGTCTGCATGATTAGCACTGTTAAAATATGAATCTATCATAGGTAAACTTGCGGAGATTGTATAATTAATAGCAAGACTTCCCCCAATGCATAGAGATATAACTCCTAAAATTAGATATTTACGCCAACCTAATTTATTAAAATCCCGATATGCTTTTTTTAATAAAAAATTCAACTAAAGATCACCATTATCATTGATAATTTTACCATTTTCCAAATGAACAATTCTTGAAGCAAAAAGTTTTGCCAAGGGTTCATCATGAGTTACTAATATACATGTTATCCCTTCTTTTTCATTTAAATCTCCTATAAGTGTTATTATTTTCTTACTTGTATTTGAATCTAAATTTCCTGTAGGTTCATCTAATAAAAGAAGAAAATTTTTACCAATAAAAGGAATTTTTACTAAAGCTCTTGCTATTGCGACTCTTTGTTGTTCTCCGCCACTAAGTTGGGATGGATAATGATTTAATCTCTTCTCCAAGCCAACCTTTTCCAGATATTCTTTTGCAATTTTATAAATATCAATTGAATTTTCTCGCTTCTCTAAGAGGAGTTCACATCCTATTATAACATTTTCTAAAGCTGTTAATGTTGGAAAAAGATTAAAAAATTGAAATATAAATCCAATTCGAGTTTTTCTATAATTATTTAACTTTTTTAATTTATAATTCTGTATTTCCTCATGAAATATTCTAATTTTTCCTTTTTCCAAATCAGGATTTGTAATTCCTCCAAGAAGGTTAAGAAGTGTAGTTTTTCCCGAGCCAGAAGGTCCTAATACAGCAAGTTTTTCACCAATTCTTACATTTAATTTGATATTGTCTAGAGCTATAACTTTAATCTCACCAGTAATGTAGGATTTTGAAATATCATTTAATTCAATAGCGTTCTGTTTAATTTCAGTCATTCTTTTATTTCATTTTATCTTTATTTAAAAAATTAAATATTTAATTTGAAATAAATAATATAAAAATATAAATTTATGGATTTAAGCAATCTAATAATCGGAATAGCCCTTATTGACAATATATTCAATACAATTGAATTTTCCAGAAAAAAGGGAAATTCCAATCTCACCGTAAATATTTTTTGCTCATAAAATTTTTTAGATATTATGATTCAAAATCATAATTATGATTTTCAGAATTTATTACATATTATTTCTTCCCCATTAACATTAAAAATATTAAAGTTATATAAAAATAATTCATATAATTTAACTGAAACATCTAAGTTGATTGATGAGGCGATTTCAACTGTACAAGACAATCTAAATAAATTAAAAAAAATGAATTTAATAAAAAAGGAGAATAAATACTTTTCTCTCACTAATTTAGGAAGTTATATACTTAATAGTCTAAATAGATTTGAAATATTAAGTAATTTTAATAATATATTTGGTAAAATTAATTCAGAATCAATACCTTCAAAATTATTATATGATTACCTGCCCTATTTTCAAAATATCAATACAAATCAGAGTTCTTTTGATTTTATGGCTAATATTAATAATATATTCAAAAAAATTAAAGACACTTCAAAAAATTCAACTTTTCAGTTAGGATTAATAGGATGGTGGGATTTTAATTTTGAATATAAACTTTTTAAAATGTTTTATGATGATTTTGATTTTTTAAATGGTGACATTCCTGATGAATTGAAAAATTTTGAATTACAAATTGTCACAGATAAAACTATTTTACAATTTTTTAAGGGGAAAAATAAAATATTAGATCTATTTGAAAATCAATACAATATAAAAGAAAAAATAAGGATATATGACAAGAATTTTTTTCAATTTACGATTCTAAAAATTAATGAAATTTTAATATTTTCTCTGATAAAAGATGGTGATATTGATTATCATAATTATTTCATTATTAATGATCAACCAAAATTACAAGAATTTTTTGACTCCCTTTATAAGTATTATTATAACTTAAGTAAGCCTTTAAATGAATTTCTCTGAGATTGATTAATCTCTTTTATTTTTCGTTTGATCTGTATTAAGCGATTCAAATAAGAAAAGAAAGAACACTATGTTGTATTATTTTAAAGTTAAAATTGATACAAAGTATATTTTCAAAAAATTAAAAAATAAGTATTGTTACCATAATTACATAGTTAAGGGTATAATTTTTCTATTAGCTCTTGTTAAATTTGAGTCTATAGTTAAATTTTAAAGATTTTTTTCATTAGATATTAAAGAATCTTAAGGAATAACATGGGGTAAAAATGGTTAATATCAAAACAATATTTTCTCAATGTCCGGTATGTAAAAAGACTATGCAAATAGATATAGATTTGGATATAATTTCAAATTCTAATAAACATTTAAATCCTTTTGTTGCAGAACATTGTGGAGAAACAATACTTGTACATATTGATTCTGATGGTAAAGTGAGAGGTACTCAAATCGTTCATAATTCATTGAAAATAAATGGCGACAATAATTTTCACGAGAAATCAAAATTTAA
>CAZBEU010000510.1:0-1832 GCA_964491005.1 uncultured archaeon
TATATTCAATTATCCTGATTTTAGTTGGAGACTTATTTACATTAAAGGAAAAAAAAAAAGACTTTTTTTGATATATATTAAAACCTAAAATTGTTATATTTAAAATATTCAATCCTATAGACATATTATCTATTGAAGAGATTATTGATCTTGTAAATATTGAATTTTTCACAATATATTTTTTACGAAAAAAAAACGTAATATTTTTATTTATTTCTACTCTACACGTATAGTTAGATAAATATGTCTTATTCTCAAAATCAAAAAATGAAATTTGTAAATCCAATTGTTCACTATAAATAATTTCATTTCTTAATCCCTCTAATTCACATATGAGTTCTTTTTTTTGAATTTCTATTGTTTTATTTAAGCAATATTCTGTTATTTCTATTGGGGGAACATATTGTAAATAATAATAAAAGAGTGTGACGATAATTGATGCAGAAATATTATTAAAAGAAAGATTAAGGTCTTTGATAGAGATATTATTAAGATAATGAATCACATAATTATTTTCTATTGAACTGATTTCATGATATTTTGAAGAATTCCAAATTAAATTGTTTTGAAGATCAAAAATTCTTATTTGAAAATACGAAATTTCTGTTTCTTGTTCATATGTTAAAAACCATGAAGCATTTATTTCAATAGATTCATCTATAAAATAATGATCTTTATTGGTTGTTAGTATGTATGGATAAAAAGATCCTTCAGCGTTATTTAGGTTAATGAGATTAGTAAAAGATGCAAAAATACATATAAACAACAATATGTGTTTTTTTTTCTTCACATATTTTCTTTAAAAATGTATTTTTAAATATCACGAAATTCATGAAAAATTGCAATATTATTCCTTTTTTTTATAATTTTAACAAATAGTGTCAGAGTTCTGATAATTTTTCTTAGATTTTTTACCTTCTCTCTAAAAAAATTTTTTAAAGATAGTTTAAAATAACTTATTTATCAAGATCTTTAGAGAATTTGGTGTAATCATCTCCGATAGGTGCGCCTCCATTACCATAAATTTGGTATAGTACCGTCCTTCTGGCACATTCGCTAAAACTTCTATACACATCCATTTTCTTTTCCCATAATGCACATGTTTTATATATTATTGGATTCCAAATATATAGCTCATTATCGGGTTCATACCATAGTTTTTCATCTTTTAGAATTTGTTTAAAATCTTCTTCTGCAATTACTTCTGTAAGATCTTGTTTGTTTAATACAATAATCAATGGAATTTCTTTAATTAATTTTCCTCGAGTTACATTCTTTAATTCTTTAAGTGACTCAATATTATCTTCAAAGAAATGTGTTTGTGAATCAACCGTAAAAATAACACCATCTGTACCTTTAAAAATTTTCTTTCTTAAGGGAGAAAATCTACTCTGTCCCGCAACGGTATAAACATGATAAAAAACCTTTCTTTGTTTTGTAGATTGAAAAATACCTCTATCAAAATATAAGGTAGATCCACTAGCCATTGAAATTTTGGTGAGATTTCCTGTTGGCTTTATATCTTTTTCTTGTTCATTAGTTAATCTGTATAGTGTATCGACCATTGTGGTTTTACCAGAGGCACCCATTCCCCAATATAAAATTTTAATATAGACCTTGTGATCAGCTGTGAACCGAACCATTCAAAAACAACCTTTTAATATTTTTATTTTAAACTCTTATTAATTAATAAAGTAAAGATAAATTAATCTTTAGATTTTTATTATTTTTATAATATTAAGTATTATTATTATTAAGTTTTTTCTATTAATTTTTATTTAAATATAAACTGAAATTCTTTTTATTTTATTGTTATTTTTACCTTTGTATAT
>CAZBEU010000511.1:0-1890 GCA_964491005.1 uncultured archaeon
AATAGACGCAAGGGTTCATAAAATTCTTTTAATATCTGATGGGAATTATAATAAAACTGCAGTAGATCCTTTAAAAATGGCTAGACTTGCACAAGGTCTTAATATAAAAATCGATACTTTTAGACTTTCTAGCGGAGGTAAAATGAACATTCTGAAACGACTAAGTGATGTTTCGGGAGGTAAATATTATTATAATAATGATGAAATAACACTGATGGATTCAGCTGTTGGTTTTGCTAATTCAAATATTGGTTCAAATATTGATCTTACTGATAGAGTTCGTAATCCTGCATTTTTGAGAAAAATAGCTGCAAACCTCTTAAGAGTTCAAGATTTAACAAAAGATCAAGAACAAAGAATTAAACAAATAAAGGGTATTGCGGATTATAAAAAATGTTCTATTTGCTTTTCAGATAAAGATTTAGTAACAAAAGGATCTTTTTATTTAACAGGAAGATATTGTCCTAATTGTCAAACCCCTTATCATATTCATTGTCTTTCTAAGTGGGCAGATTCTTCTGGTGATGCAAAATTAAGAAGTTCAGGGACTTGTAGATGCCCACATTGTTTTTATCTTTTAAAAATTCCAACTGAAGTATCACAAGCTCAAAGACTAAAAATATTAACTGAGATGAATACCAATCCTGATATCGGTCCAAAACCCATAGAAGTTGTTTCTGCAATAAAAATTAAAGCTTCATTCTTAGGAGATGAAGCTTTATATAATTCTTGTCCCGTTTGTAACATGATATTTGAAGAAAATCAAGAAATTATAAAATGCGGAAAATATAATTGTGGTATATTATATCATATTGATTGTTTTTTAAAATTACCTAATCATATTTGTAAAAATTGTGGTTCTAAATTAGAGATTAGATAGAACTTCAATGTTTTTTGAATTTAATATAAGTACATAGTAAGTCAAAATAATGAATGATAATTGTTATACCTATGGAGATATTATTTTAGGAAAAGGTAATTTTAATTTACCACCCGTACTTATAGGAACAATTTTCTATATGGGACAAACAATTATTGAAAGACATAACCCCTCCATCTTTAATAAAGAAAAAGCAAAAAAGAGGATAGATTTTCATAAAGAATTAGCATCTAAGTATAACCTTCCTGAGATGATAGAAATATCAGCTGATGATTCAAAATCTATTGTGAAATATCTTGAATTTTATTTGGATAATTATGACCCCCCATTTGTCTTGGGAGGCACATTTGATGCTAGAGTAAGTGGTATTGAATATTTAAATGAGAGGGGGATTAAACCAGTAGAATATATCTATAATTCTGTATCAAATTTAAAAAATTCAAAAGAAATTGAATTAATAAAGAAGAATAAAATTGATTCAACTATAATTCTTATTCTAGGAACTAATGAAATGACTTCAAATCAAAAATATAACTATCTTATTAAAAAAGATCCTCTAAATAATAATAAAAATTTAATTGAAAACATAAAAGAGTTAGGAGTTAAAAGAATTTGGATTGATGGAGGTGTAATAGATTTAGAAAGTCTAGCTAATACATTTGAAAATCATCACTTAGTAAAGAAATCTCTTAATTTGCCTGTAGGTACAGCTCCAAATTTATTTCTTTATAGATATTCATCACCAAGATTAAATAAAAAATTCCATACTCGATATAGAAGAGCTAGTATAATGTTCATCTCTGCTTGGATTTCAAATTTTATTTTTTATGGAGCTATAGAAGATGCAGTAGAATCTTTTGCGTCTACATATCAAGCTATTGAGCTCAAAAAAGTTACTCAAAATAAGAATATAAAACTATTTGATTTATAATAATATCGGTCAATAATTTTAAATATCAAATTCTTTTTTAGATATACAAGAATATAACACATTAAGATAGATATATAAA
>CAZBEU010000512.1:0-5325 GCA_964491005.1 uncultured archaeon
AACATGAATTCCAATTATTCACTTGCACGAAGATTCTAAGTACTCGGCTCTTATTTTTCTTAGTTTCAATACAAGCATGGAATTGCTGGCAATGTTTTTTAATTTGGGTTAGATCCTTGAAATGTTATTCTCAAAATCTTCCAAGAAACGTGTTAGTTCAACTATCAATTAAATGGATTAAACTATCTCTGAAAAAAAAGTTTATAATTCCAGAATATTCATTGATTGAAACAGGGTGATAAAAATTTAATAATTAAAAAATACTCGGTATTGTTTAGGGGTGAGTAGTTCAACTTGGAATTTGAGTTTAAGTATATAATTTCAAATATTAAATGTAATATTTATATTCGATATTATATTAGAAATAATATTAGGAAATCTATCCTATTTATATAAAAAACTATTACAAAATTATGAAAAAAAAAAAAATGGTTTATTCAATTATTATATTAATTTTTGTTACACAAGGAATCATTGTTATGAATAATAATATAACAATAGAAAATACTAATATAAATGCATTGAAGACTCAAAATGTTGCTTCATTGGAGAAAGTCTACACATATAATATATCTCAATTTGATTCTCATCTTATTTGGGTAGACCTTGATTGGTCTGCACCTATAAAAGGAACAGCTTATACGAATTCTGGTGGTCAAATAAAAATCACACTTAAACAAATAGGAGAAAAAGATCCTAATGATTATTCAATATTTTCAGGACCACTACCATATATAGATCTTTCTTTTTTTGAAAATCAATCAAATTCATTAATTCAGAATTTTACACTAACAAATATACCTAACAGTGAAGCAGCAATGAACTTAGCTTTAGGCTATAATTCATTTCTTTCTGGGTTTTTAATTCCTGTTAATAATTTATCTCAATTAAAATCTCAAGCAACAGAACAAGTAAGCTCCTCTGGATATATGCCTGGAACTTTAAATATTGAAGAAACTTATTGTAGTATCAAATTTGATTTTAGAGCTAACGATCTGAGTCAAAATTCTACAATGCTCTATGATAAATGGTTAGGATTGTTGGTTTGGGGAAAAGTAGAAAATGTATATGGGCCTGATTTAGAAATAAGTCTTATTAATGGCTCATTTGATTATAATTTACATTCTATCTATGATTTAACTCAATTTGATTCATATTTCTCTTGGGTAGATCTTGATTGGACAGTACCTGTAAAAGGAATAGCTTATACTAATTCTGGTGGTCAAATAAAAATTAATATAACAAACATAGAAGAAAAAGTCCCAAATGATTATTCGGTATTTTCAGGACCTCTGCCCTATATAGATATCTCTTTTCTTGAAAATCAATCAAATACATTAATTCAGAATCTTACATTAACAAATATACCTAACAGTGAAGCAGCAATGAACTTAGCTCTAAGCTACAATTCATTTCTTTCTGGGTTTTTAATTCCTGTTAATAATATATCTCAATTAAAATCTCAAGCAATAGAACAAGTGAGCTCTTCTGGATATATGCCTGGAACTTTAAATATTGAAGAAACTTATTGTAGTATTAAATTTGATTTTAGAGCTAACGATCTGAGTCAAAATTCCACAATGCTCTATAATAAGTGGTTAGGATTGTTAGTTTGGGCAAAAGTGGAAAATGTATATGGACCTGATTTAGAAATAAACCTTAAAGAAATATCTATAAGATTGATAAAGGATGATGTAATACCTGGTTATGAAGTAACTACTTTAATATCTATATTCCTTATAGGAATTACATGTATAGCATCTTATCAATATCGAAAAAAGAAATTTATTTTAAAAAGTTTTAATAATTAAAATTCTATTAGCTTATTTGGATGAGTATACTTTATGAAAAATAGCAAATATATATTTCTTTTGGTAATTAGCGCTATAATAATAATTGGTATTGTTTTTTATAATATGAATATATTAGCTAATCCATATTATGAAAACGAAAACAATAAAGGTAATAATATTACTCTTTCAATCAATTATAATAATGGAACAATAAAATATATAGAAGATATTAAAGTCGTCCCAGAAAATAATACTGTTTTTGATGTATTATTAACCTATTGCATAATTGAATATACCGAATATCCCGGAGGTGCAAAGTTTATTGATTCTATAGATGGTATAGAAAATCATGATCCCAATTATTGGCAATATTGGGTAAATGAGATATATGGCCCTATTGGCGCTTCTCAATATCATTTAGGTGAAGAAGATGATATTAAATGGATTTATGGCAATTCCCAAGTGTAATGTATTTTAAAATTTATTATCTCTTTTCTTATTATATTTTTTTGATATATCCCAATTCTTTCTTAAATTCTATTTATTTTATTAGATTAATTTAGTACCACAATTTTCACATACTTTAGCATTAGGTTCATTTTTAAAATTACAATTTTTACAAAAAATAGCACTTAATTTTAGCTTTTCTCCACAATTCGTACAAAAAGTAGAATTAGCCTCTACTTTCGTATTACAAGATTGACATATCACTACTTTATCAACGTCACCATAATTTATAATAGATGCATTAATTAAATCAATTAATTCAGCAGATCTTTGTTTTCCAAAATCAGTTTGTTTTGCAAGTATAATTGAAAAATCATAATTATCTCTTGTTTCAATCTTTATTATAGTAGTTCTTTTTTTATATAAAGAGTATACTTTGTTTATTTTTTCATAAGGAATTTGGTAAATTTCTTGATAATTGTCAATAGAGTTTCCTAATTCTGTTAGGCTTATATTAGATTGTTTTACTAAAGATATTTTATCTTTTTTTATTAAAATCATTCCCAATACCATATCAAGCTGCAATTTTTTTGATACATATCCTTCACAAAAATAAGCTGCTGAACTAAAGATCAATGTCATTTTTTATACTTTTTAGAATTTGTTATGGATATATTAAAAAATTCATCCTTTATATTATAAGTTTTTTTTTCAAATTTTTTTAATTATATTTTATTTTATAAATCTAATAACATTTTTATACAAAATAAAATACTTTCACTATTATAAACAAATTAAATATTAAATGAGATATTAAAATGTCATTACTAAAAACAAGGGAATTTATTCTTCAAGAGAAACTTATCTCTATCAAAGATAAAGGAAAAATAATGGATATAAATAAGCAAGTAATTGGTACTTTCGCAGGAAAAATAATAAAAATAGGTAATACATATAGAATAAGAGACCTAGATGAGACACCTGTTTTAACTATTCATGAAAAAGTTATATCAATGCGATCTTCATATACTTTTTTTAAAGGGGGAGAAAAAGATGATGATAAACTCATTGGAAAAATGAAACGAAAGCTTGTTTCAATTAAACCAAAATATTGGTTTGAAGATCCTAATGAAAATATTGTTTTTACAATGAAAGGAAACATTTTTGCTTTAAAATTTCAGATATTAAAAGACGATAATGTTGTTGCAGAAATCAGTAAGAAATTATTCAAGATAAAAGGTACTTATGGTGTAAAGATTAATCCTGATGTGGATGATGACTCAGCAATGTTAATCTTGGGAATTGTTTTAATGATTCACCATGAAAAAGAAGAGAAGAGATAATTTTTTTTATTTTTTATATTTTTATTTTATATCATCTAATCCAAATTCTATCTAAAATAGCTTGCACTTAAAATAATTAGTTGAATAAAATTGTCTATAGTAGAATTTTAATATAAAAGCTTTTGAAAATTATTAAATAACTGTACAGTTAAAATTAATTTTAAATAGTTGTATTTTTATTTATATAATTGATAGAGGCTTTCTTTATCTATAAACCGTGATATGGGTGTTTAAAATGAAAGTTATTTGTAATGAGATTAATATCTATAATAGTTTGCTTGATTTCTATGAATCTCCTAAATATAAAAGATATCTTGAAAAATGGAGCTATAGAATATTAAATAGTCTCATTAAAATTCCCGAAGTTCAAAATAATATCGAGCTCTATACAAATATATTATTACTGTTTATTGCTTTTTTACACGAGAATTTAATTTTTGATTTTTCAGACTCAAGTACAAAAAAAATAAATGATCTTCCCTACAAACAAAGAAAGATTGCTCAAAATCTTTTAAAATCATGTATTTAATTCGAAGATTCATTGTAACTAATAAAGAATATAAAATAACAATATAAAATGATATAATTTTTCTCATCCTGAGGATATTTGATTCCAATTTTGCCAATAAACTTTTTTTCTAATAAAAAAAAAAGAAACGATTATTTTAGTCTAATATATAGTCTCTATACTGAATAATAATTTCTTAATCTAAAGCTTGTTTTTTAAATAATCGCTTTTTAAGTTTTACCTGTCCTGTATCCTCATTATATTCAACAACATCTATATTTGATAATTCATGAACAGCTCTTAAAACCATAGCCCCAGAAATCCCTGTAGAATTCTTAAGATCTTCACGGGACATCTCATCTTTACCACCATGCAAATTAAGTAATATTCGATAATGTGGTTGGCCTTGCCAAATTTCTTTTATTAATAATTTTGTTATAGATAATAGCGCCTTAACTCTCTCAAAATTAAATTCTGTTTCCTCTTGATCTTCTACAAGCTTATTCAATTGACTTAATTCTTCTTTTAAGTTCTGATATTCATCTAATAACCTCATTTGTTCAGAGGTTAAATCCCCTATTTTATCATCTCTTTCTTTTTTTTCTTTTTCTAATTGAACAGTTGCTTGTTCCAGCTTTATCTTATCTTGTTCTAACTTTTTTTTTTCATCCTCAAGTTGTTCTTTCTCACGTTCAAGTGATTTTGTTTCATTACTTAAATCTTCTTTATCTTGTTCCAGTTTCATGAATGATTGTTTTGCAGTTCTTAATGAGTTTTTAATGTTGTCAATATCCTTTATCGTCTCATCTATTTCATCTATTATATTTTTATCTAGCGTAGATTCCATGATTATAATTATAATTATATTATTTATAATAATTGTGATTTTTTATATCAAATAAAATCTTATGAGAAAATCTTTTTTTTGATTACATTATATTTATTATTACTTTAAAAAAACCAAAATATTTATTAAAACTAATTATAGAAGTGTTTATTGGTCTTCTTTTCATATTTGATTTATTTAATTCCTAAAAGGAGATATCTTCTTGTATTATTATGATAATTTATCAATTACAGCAAAAAAAAACATCCTCCTTTACAGTACCGAGTATTTTTTTTAAATTCAAATTTATGAAATCTTTAAATCCTCTACGTCATTCGTTAATTCATGGCTTCGAATAAGAAATGGTCTAAAATTAGACGTGTTTCAGAATTAATGACAAGAAAGAAC
>CAZBEU010000513.1:0-5676 GCA_964491005.1 uncultured archaeon
GATTAACGGAAAGATAAAAATGAATTGTACTAGCATAACTATATAAAACTCACCTGGACCAGGAAAATATGGTGTTCCAAGAAGAAAATAAAATATACTTGTATTTGCATATGCAGGAATATTGGTTGGACCCCAACTTACTGGTTGTAATTGAGTCATACTCCATCCATTAATATAATAGCCTGTAGTGCTAAAAAAAAATAGATCTATAAAATAGCTAATGAGATTAATCAATAGTAATGGAAAAATCAATCTCCAAAATATTCCTTTAAAATATTGAAAACTATACATTTCACTTAGCTTATGATAATTCTTTTTCTTGAAAGAATTGCCATAGTTAAAACCCAAAATAATCATAAATAAGGATACAGGCTGAATAAATATCCACAAATTATCAAAAACATGAAGTTGACCTAAAGTATGGGCCGCAATTACACATATAATACATACTGTTTTCATAACATCTATCTGAAAAAATCGTTTTCCAACAGATGTATATTTATTTAGGTCATCAATATTCACTTCTGAATCTGTACTACTTAACGCCATAATATCCTAATAAATAAATTAAAAAAATTAATAGTTTTTGAAAAAAAGTGGAGATAAAATAAACTAAAAAGTAATTTTTTTTTTTTTTTATACTGAAAATATATATTTTTTTTTTCTATTGACAATAATTTTAGAAATTTTAGAGATATTTGAGCAAATAACTAATTTACTTTTTAAAAATCTATTGTAATCTTTATTGGTTAGATTGTTTAAATAAATTCACTAATTCATTCTTTAGAAGATGTATTTGTATATGGGATAATCGGAGATATTGCTTTTGGTGTAAGATACAAAAATGATACAGATTTAATTGGAGTTTAACACAAAATATTATACTAACTAAAATAGTAATTAAAAAATATCTTTTTTTTCTATTAATTATAGATTGAATACAAAAAAATTCAATATATTGTGTAATATATTCAAAAAGCAAAATATTTTGATAAAAAATTTAATATTTTGATAAGAAAAATTTCAAAAATTATTAATATAGATATTATATTTCTTAAAAAGACTAGTTCTGAATTTTAAAAAGTTTTCAGAACTCTTTTTTTATTAATTAAAGGGATATAAAAATGAAAAAAAAACATTGTCCGAAAATATTTAAATCATTTCTTATAATTTTGCCTCTTTTATTTACTTCAATTATTATTTTAGTTAATTTCAATAACATTACATCAAAGGACCAAATTAAAATCAATTATATTCCAGATATTCCCACATTTAATCATATCGAACCAAAAAGTAATGCAATTCTTCTTCAAGCAGAAGATTATGATAACTGTTATGATACAACACCGGGTAATCACGATCCATTGGCAGGGTTTTATAGACCAGATGATGATGCAGATATTAGTCAAAACTTCTATTTTAACAAAAGTAGTATTGATTATGTGATGGCTCCGAGTTATAAAATTTCTAATATTGAGACTAATGAATGGCTAGAATGGAATGTGAATTTTAAAGTTCCCGATTGGTATAAATTTATTATTCGGCTCACTGGGGAAGAAGATGCTAAAATTCATATTGAGATAAACGATAATTCTGTGACTGATATTATTGATATTCCAGCAACAGGAAATAAGGAGACATGGTGGCAAGATTTTAAAACACCTTCAATTTTTATTAATTCAGGGGAAAATAGAGTTAAGATTGTTTTTGATGAGGTTATAAGTGGAACATTAGCATTTGACTATATTTATATTATCTCTGCAACAAATCCCCCTGCAAAATTACTCTCGGATTCTGATTTTATTGTTGATTTTGGGCCTGCACCAAGTGCCCCAGAAGGATATATTAAACCAGTAGAAATATATGGAGATTTAAGAGTTGATGGTAATAAAATTGTTGGAAAGAATGGTCTTCCTATTCAATTCAGAGGTTTTGCATCCCATGGTCCTCAATGGTTACCATGGATTCCTGATTATACAGCTCTTAATTTAGCATATAATTTCGGGGCAAACATCTTAAGATTAACGACTTATATCAGTGAAGGAGTTGCTTGGGAAAATATAGAAATGAGACCTGTTATAGATCATATTACTGAAGAAATTGTAAAGGATTGTATTGAGGCAGGAATATATGTTGTAATAGGATTTCATCAACATGCTAACACTTCAGAATTGCTTAATTATGTAGATGATGCCAAAATTTTTTTTGAGCATTATGTTCCTATGTTTGGTGATTATCCAAATGTTATTTTTGAAGTTCTAAATGAGCCTGTTGGTATTGTAGATGGAAGACCGGGTGTAGATTGGACTACAGCTAAGAATTATGCGGAGCAAATTATACCTATAATAAGGGAATTAGATACAGATGAGAATAAGAATCTAATTTTTGTAGGTACTCCTACTTGGTGTCAAGATCCCCATACAGCAATAACAGATCCTATTGAATTTGAAAACATTGTATATACTTTTCATGTATACGCCACAGCTCATGATATAAATCTACAAAATAATATTGATAATACTCTAAGAAAGGGATTTCCAATTATTGCAGATGAATGGAGTCCGGGTCATTGGAATTGGCAAGAAAATCCCGATGTAAATTGGGATAATGCAAATAGCTGGATTGATTTTTGGGAAGCAAGAGGAATAGGTTGGATAGATTGGAGTTTTAATATTAAAAACGAACCATTATCAGCTTTAATTCCTAATCAATATTTAATTGCAGGATTTTGGAAAGACGATCAATATTTAACTGATATCGGAAAATATATCCGTGATAAAATTATAGCTCCATATAATTCTGGGTGCTATAGTGAGGATATAAACTTAGGCTATTTTTCCCAATCAAATGGAAATAATATTGGATTTGCGGATGTTTTAGTAAAAAATGAAAATGGAGAAATATTACCAAATGCAGAAGTTACTCTTGAATGGAGTGGTTCTTTTAGAGGATCTACTAAAGGTTTCACAAATAATAAAGGATTAGCTATCTCAAATACACTTGAACTTCCAGAAAATGGGCAAATAGTTACAAATGGATATTTTTCAAATGGAAATTTTCTTAAAGGTTTAAAATCATGGACAACATCACAATCTTGGAGCCCTATCGCAACTTTCAATGTAATAAATAAAGAACTTGTAATAGACATTATAGACGCAGGAAATAACGACTGGGAAATCCAGCTTGTACAAAGCGGCTTAGCAATTGAGACCGGTTTTGAATACACAGTAAGTTTTGATGCTCGAGCAGAAGATATTCGTGATATATTTGTTTCAGTTGGTGAAGAGGGAGGAAATTATGCCACATATGGAGCACGCACGTTATCATTAACAACTGAAATGACCCATTATGAATTTACTTTTATGATGGAACAAAATTCAGATTTGAATGCACGCCTTCAATTTAATATGGGATTGGATATTAATGATGTAATAATTAATAATGTAATGTTAAAAGGAATTCACCCTAATTTAACATCTGAAGATCTCACATGTAGAGTTATCAATATTATTAAGAATGGATATACACAAGATCCTTCAAATATAAATTCTGAAAATGCTAATACCTTAACAATTAGTTCATCTGCAGTTATAAAAGGTGATGTAAACGATAATGGTGTAGTTAATATAATTGATTCATTGCTTATACAACAATATTATGAAGGAAAAAATGTAATAATTAATTTAACAGCTGCTGATGTAAATAATAACGGAGTAATTGATACTACAGACGCATTGATTATTGCTTTATATTATTCAAAATTAATATCAGAATCTACCTCTTAGAAAACTCTTAGAATTAAAATATACTTCTTTTTTTTTTTTGCTTTACTTTTTTATTTTAAAGGATACTCTACAAGTATATGTCTTAGATCGGATTTTATCAAGATATAAAAGAATTTATTTATTGAAAATTTTATTGAATTCATTATGATTAGTGATAATATTCTTTTTTATTCAAAAGGAAGAATAGCCACATTAACAATTAATAGAGAAGAAAAAGCAAATGCATTCAACATTGATATGTTAAAGAAAATGTATAGTTATTTAACAGAAATTGATAAAAACGAAAAAATCAGATGTATTATAATAAAAAGTGCAGGAAATCAATTTTTTTCATCTGGATACGATCTAGAAGAAATAAAAAATAATAATGAAAGTGCAAAAAAATACATGGAATGGGGAAGAAAAGTAAATCAATATTTACTCCTTATGAAAAAACCAATAATTGTTCAAGTTCAAGGAATTGCTATAGGATTTGGTGCTATGTTAATTCTTGCATCTGATTTAAGAATATTTGCGAACAGACCAAAGCAAGAACTTTATTTGAAATTTCCTGAACTTAAAATGTCTATATTTCCTCAAACTGGTGGCACATTATTACCATTATTAGTCTTTGGGATTAATATAACCAAAAATCTCTTATACACATGTAAAGGAATTGGAATTGATGAATTAAAAACACTAAATATTCCTACTCGTATATATCCTATAGAAGAAATAGATTCTGAAACAATCATTTTTGCAAAAGAAATCACTAGATATAAAAAAGAATTTACTTTCCTTTTGAAACCTATGTTAAATATAATGAATAAAAAGCAAATTATCTCTTGTTTAGATTTAGAAGATGAATGTAGTAAAATAGCTTACAGTGAAAAAAAAACAATGAAAGAACTTGATAAAATAATAGAAGAATTATATCATAAATTGTAGGTATTAATGACTTTGTTAAAAAATTAAAAAAACAGATTAATTCCTAAATAATGTGAGAAGAGTAATGTGGAATAATCATATAATATATAAAAAAACATAGAAAACCACAAAAAATAATCATAAATCTCAATATTAGTGATTTATAGCACAAGATCGTTTAAAAATAAAATTAAAGATTTTTTGAAAAAAAAGTTATAGTCTTTTTTTAGTATGTAAAACAAGTCCTATAAAACCAGCAATCATTATAGCAAAAAAATATATTCCAAAAGATATTATTGATTCTTTATGTGCAATTACATCTATTAAAACGGAATCTATAGAACTGTTTCCTTGCTTATCAAAACATTGAATGGTTATGTTATATTTACCAATATTTAAATCATTAAGTTTAAGTAAAATAACTTCACTATCCTTCCAATTGTCTTGAGTATATTGAGTTCCATTTATATAGATAACATAATTAAGAGCACTTTTATCATTAAATATCCATTCTATAATCGCATTTTCTCCAGATTGAATTATTTGATCATTAGGTTCTAATTGTAGTTTAGGTGAAATATTATCAACGATTGTAATGAATACGCTATTTGTAACTGCATTTCCACTTTTATCTATAGATTCTACTGTATAATTATATACAGCAATGTCCAAATCAAAAAGGATTATCCCAATAGGGATATCCTTAATCCAAGAATATGAATGATTTAAAATATCGTCTATATATACATTGTAGATATATGGATCTAAATCATTAACGGTCCAAATTAAAGAATATGATTCAAAATTATCTAATTCAAATGTATGATTTGTAGGTGCTGAAATAATAATTGGATTAATGGTATCTATAACATTTACCCATTTTGATTCAATATATGAATTTCCACTTTTATCGTAAATTTCGATTTTATATTCATATAATCCCACACCTAAATAAGAAACATTAAATTCAAGTGGATAATAACTA
>CAZBEU010000514.1:0-2544 GCA_964491005.1 uncultured archaeon
CTATCAATTAAAAATCTACGCGCTTAATAATATTCAAATTTTTAATGCATTTGAGATTTATTATTTCATTAAATTTATTGTCCAATGAGTTTTATTATTATTCAAAGTCAAATCTCTTTCATATTCTAAACATTTAGATTTTAAAAAACATTTATTATTAGGAATACGACTATATAAGTCTAAATTGAGATAATATCATAAATTATGGAAATAATATGTGCGATTCATCCCTTCCTTGACCGAAATGGTTTTTCTCGTATTAGTAATGATAAACTTAATTAAATTATTTTAATTTATATAGTCAAAGTATAATCAAAAAATTGTAACTGTAATGAAAGAAAGTAACGAAAAAGACAGAGATATTGATACTTCTGATAACAATACTAATGATAATCAAGACAAGAAAAAAAAAAAAGGAAAAAGATCCCAAGGTCAGATTCTTGAAGAAGTATTAGGATTAGAGGAAGGATTTATAGCAAAAATCGAAAAAAGACTATTTATTGCTCGATTTATGGATTATTTTGCATCTGAAACTTTAGATTTTATCTTTAGAGATAAACATTATCTAAAATATAAGGAACAAATTCAAGAAATAATTGAATCAATGAGTAAGGAATATGAAGAAGATATATTACTAAAACAAAGTTTTGAGAGTAAACAAATTTTTTCGATATTAGATCAAACGAAAAATAATGCTGAAAAATATGCTATGAAAAAAGGTTTTAATCAATCTCTTGATAAAAAAGCCAGAAATTATTCATTAATTATGACAATTCCTCTAATTGTTTTAGTTTTATTATTTTCATTTATTCAAACAGATTGGGCATTTTACGCTTTATTTCCTATATTATGTGTCTTTTGTACATTATCATCATATCCAAGAAGGTATTTTAGTAAAAAATGGAATCAATTTAAAGAAGAAAATAAATTAGATTTTTATGAAGATAATAAAGAAGAAATAACTATTTTAAAAACTTTTATAGGAGAAGCATTAGAAAATGTGAGAACAAGACTCTTAGATTCCAAAGTTCCACTTCAATTAATTAAATTTGTCTTATATGGTAATGATTATAAAAATATCAATGTGCTTGATTCTAGAACACAAAAAGGAATTACACAATACTTTTTATCTTTTGAATATCCTCCAGATATTGACCCATTTCCAATACCAGAAAGATTATCATCTTCTATGCAAGAATATGATAATAAATTAGAAGAGAACTTTATTGTATTAAAAAATATAAAATCTAAAAATGGAATAATCGAGGAATTCATTCCTACTTTTAAAGAAGAGTTGGCAAAAGATATAAATAATCTCTTAAATAAATGTAAATTTAAGACAGTCTCCCAAGATATAAATGACATCCTCCTTGATTATTCACCAGAAAAAGGAATATATTGTAAATGTGGCGAATATGTAGAAGTTAATAGTATACAAAATTGTACTTGGATGAAGACATTCAAATTTTATTTATTTGAAGGTAAAACTTGTAAATGTGGAGAAAAAGTCTATGCTATTTCATTGATAGATGAGAATGATGAAATACCACCAGAATTTGAAAAAATATTTTTAAACTAAGCTAATATTTCTATTTCTTTTTTTTAATTTTTGAATAATAATCATATAACAGTTTATATCCTCTTATTGATCTTTCAATTTCATTGATAAACACGGGAATTTTAAGTTCTGTAGCAATCTTTATTACTCTTTTCGCACCTTCTGATTCTGCATGGATCAGAATAGTGATTATAGGTTTTTCAAGATATAAATCTTTTATTTTCTTAAAGATCTTGAAATCAAATTCAATCTCTGTGAAGAATTCTAATGCTAATATAAGTGCATTAACGGATTCATCTCTAAGAAGTATATGAGAAGCTTTATTATAAATTCCACAGATTTTCGTTCCAATAAATTTATCAGGAGGCCAAAAGTCAACAGGATTTCCAAATTTACAAGTCGATCCACCAACATTATTTAAAATTTTATTTTTTGAATCTTCATTCAGTTTGGCTATTGAAAGATTTTGATTTCTCATTTCTTTCACAATTACATAAATCGCTCCTGAACTTGGCCCAATTATGCCAAGATTTGATCCTTTTGGTTCAGGACACCATAAAAATAATTTGGCAATTTCATAAAGTTCTATATAATTAAGTACAAAAATACCTCCAGCTTTTCTTAATTCTTCTTCCTTTTTTAAATCTTTTCCAACATAAAATATTAGAATTGGCTTTATAGGTGTAATTTTTTCTACAGTTTTTATCAAATCATCAATTATTTCCCTTAAAAAAAGAGATATCACTTTTATTGTTTTATCTTTACAAAAATATTTTAGTATATCAGTTTCGTTAATGTCATAACTTCTTCCTAAATGAATTACTTTAGATATTGGTATTTTTTGAAAAGGAGACCACCATCCTAAAGCTCCAGCCAAACCGCCTGATTGAGCTATAACTCCTAAACCATAATCAATTTTTTTATTAGCTCTCATAATATGTGGTCTTACAGGAATCACCGAATTTGTAAATTTATCTTTAAAATTC
>CAZBEU010000515.1:0-5299 GCA_964491005.1 uncultured archaeon
ATCTTTTATAGAATAAAATTATCTATTTTTATTCTATAATAAAATAATGCTATTTTAATTAGTTTATATGAAGAAGACTATATATAATTATAAGATACCTTCCAATCAATAGAATAAATGATCATTTATCACTATAAATTGTAGTTACTTTTTCAGATTATTTTATCTAAATATTTGTAAAATGGTCATATGATCATACTTTCTAATTAGTCGCCAATATATGTTTATATTAAAAAGACATTAATGATCATTTCAACAATGTTTTTATACTATGATAAATTCTTTGATCATAATATAAACAAACTGGGTATAATATAATTTACCAAAGAAAGTATAACTATATTAATAAAATATAAAAAAAATAGAAGAATTGTATAAAAATGGCAGAAGCAGATATAGCTTTACTTTTCGTATGTACAGCATTAGTTTTTATAATGACTCCTGGTCTAGCTTTTTTTTATGGAGGATTATTACGAAAAAAAAGCATAATAAATATGATGGCAATGTGTTTTGTCTCTATTGCAGTTGTAAGTGTACTTTGGTTTTTCATAGGATATAGTTTAGCATTTGCTCCAGATACAGGAGGAGGTTTTATCGGTGGAATTGATTATATAGGACTTTATGATATAAATTTTGATGACTATTTTGTAGGTGTGTATACAGATACTATTCCTCAAATGCTTTATATGGTATTTCAATTAATGTTTGCAATCATAACCGTCGCTATTATTGCAAGTCCTTTTGCAGAACGGGTAAATTTTGGAGCCTTTATAATTTTTATATCCTGTTGGCTAATACTTGTTTATTCTCCAATAGCTCACTGGGTATGGGGTAATGGCGGCTGGTTAAATGTAATGGGTGCTTTGGATTTTGCAGGTGGTACGGTAGTTCATATAAATGTAGGATTTGCATCTCTTGCTGTAGCATTAGTAATTGGCCCAAGAAAAGGTTATAAAAAAGAACCAATGGAACCATCAAATGTTCCTTATGTGCTTTTAGGTACTGCATTACTTTGGATAGGATGGTTTGCATTTAATGGTGGTAGTGCTTTAGCAGCAAATGAAACTGCAATTCTAGCAATGTTTAATACACATTTAGCAGCATGCGCAGCTGGGTTTGTATGGATGATAATCGAATATGTTAGAACAGGTAAATTTAGTATGCTTGGATTAGCAACGGGAGCTTTGGCAGGATTAGTAGCTGTTACTCCTGCATCTGGTTTCGTTGAACCATGGGCAGCTTTAATTATTGGAATGGCAGTAGCACCAATCTGTTATACAACTTTAACTATTCGAAATAAATCCAAGATCGATGAATCTCTTGATGCTTGGGCAGTTCATGGATGGGGTGGAATATGGGGTGCTATAGCTACAGGAATCTTTGCAACTATAGGTGCTACAAGTGTAATAACAGGAAATCCTGGACAAGTTTGGACTCAAATAGTTGGAGTAATAGTTACTGCGGCATATTCCTTTATTGTAACCTTTATAATAGCTATGGTGATTCATAAACTTATTGGATTAAGATCCTCTGAAGAAGAAGAATATGTTGGATTGGATGTTTCATGTCATGGAGAGATAGCACAAGGGTGAGAGAAAAAAAATGAAAAAAATAGAATGTTATATACGACCTGAAAAATTAGAACCTATTAAAAAAGGGTTGTTTGAGCTTGGAATAAAAGGTATGTCTATCTCTAACGTTAAAGGACATGGAAGTCAAAGAGGAATTAAATTAGTTGGTAGAGCTGGAGAATATTGCGTAGAATGGATTGACAAATTAAAATTAGAAATTGTTATAAAAGATAATGGTCAACTGGATGAAATAATCAACTGTATCATTGAAAATGGTAAAACTGGTAAACCAGGAGATGGAAAAATCTTTATTATTCCCGTTGAGGATGCTATTAGAATAAGAACTAATGAAAAAGGTGAATCTTGCCTTTAATTTTTTTTTTAATTTTTATTAATCACTTTAAATTTGTGTAAGTTTTTTTAATATATCTATTTCTATATTTAAACATGAATATGAAAGATTGGTTTGAGATTAATTATATAAAAAAGGATCTTATCATTATCAGAGAAAACCTAAATCAAATCGATCCAAGATATTATACCTTATATTCGAATATTTATTTAATCAATGGAAATAAGAAAAGCTTATTAATCGATACTGGTTCTGGATTATTTTCATTAAAACCTATAATTCAAAATCTTATTGAAGATAAACCTTTAATTATTATCAACACTCATGCTCATTTTGATCATATTGGATCTAATTATGAATTTGATGAAGTATTTATTCATAAAAATGAACTAGATATTATTAGTAAGCCGATGGATATTTCGTTTCTTAAATCTTCCCCTAATAAAATAGTCTCTTTATACGAAAGAAGTAATTTTATAATAAGCCCTACAAAAAATCCTAAAGTGTTGAAGGACACTACAACTTTTGATCTTGGGAATCTAAAAGTAAAAATATTAAACTGTCCCGGTCATTCTGAAGGGTCCATTTCACTTTACACAAATCGAGGCGAATTATTTACTGGTGATAATGCTCACTATGGGGCGATGTATTTACCTATAAAAAAAGAATTACCTTCTTTTATAAAAATGATTCGTTCTTTAGTTGATCTATGCATAAAAGAAAACATCGATCAAATATTTCCTTCTCATGAGGATTATAATCTTGATAGAAAATTCTTAAGCAATTTAATTGATTGTTTAAATAAAATAGATTCCAATTTGGCTAACAAAAAATTTGATGATTTTAATAATTGTTGGAAAATTGATATTGGAAAATTTATGTTTATGATAAAAAGAGAGTAGGAATAACTACAAATCATTTAAATTTGATAATTTTTCAAAATCCGTTCCTTCCTTAATAGTATTTAAAATAATATGCGTATTTGTTCTTACAACATAATCTTTTGAATTGATTAATTTAAGTAATTCGCTTAATTCTGCTCTAGTTTTAAATCGAGATAATATAGCAGCATCATAAGTGCCTGTAATATCATAAACTGCAAAGATATTTGGATGTTGCGCAATATCTTTTTCAACATCAAGCATTTTTCCTTGAGATATTGTTAGCTCAATTAGAGCTAAAATATCATACCCAAGATTTTCATAATTTATTGTTGTAGTATATCCTTCGATAATTCCTTTATCTTCTAATTCTTTTATATGTTTTGATATAGTAACGGGAGACCGTTCTAAATCTTTGGCAATTTGTCTATGAGATATCGCTCCATTTTTTGTAAGAATTTTTAGAATTTTTATATCTAAATCATCAATTATAATTTTCTTTGAATTAATCATCTTTTTTTTTATTTTTTCTTAATTATTATGCATATGATCATTATTATTCATAATATATAATAAAATGTTAATGATAAAATTAATTACTTATTAAAAGTATGATCATTTGATTAATAGATTATATATTACTTGGAAGAATAAATAAAAAGTCTATAAATAAATGATCATAATAATAATACTTATAAATAATCCTTGATTAAATGATCATAATATAAACAATTAATATAAAATATAATTCTCAATAAATAGTATAAGGTAACAAATACATTGATTGAAAAAAATGATCCAAATCGTAAAAAAATTTGCGAAAATGTAATCGAAACTGTTAAAGAACAAGATATAAAATTTATCTATCTTCAATTTACAGATATTCACGGAATCATAAAATCATTTGAGATTAACTCTAAAAGAATTGAAGATTTCTTAGAAATTGGCGAAAATTTTGATGGTAGTTCAATTACAGGGTATGGTGCAATTGAGGAATCAGATAAAGTAGCTATTCCAGATCCAAGCACATTTTATATACTACCATGGAGAAAAGAAAATAAAGTTGCTCGAGTAATTTGTGATATCTATAAACCTGATGGAAAAAGATTCGAAGGAGATCCACGATATGTTTTACAAAAAATACTAAAAAAAGCTAGTGATCTTGGATATACATATAATTGCGCTCCTGAAATGGAATTCTTTATATTGAGTAAAGAATCACAAGAAAAAGGATTTAAACCATCTGATATGCGAGGATATTTTGATTATGATCCATATGATATAAACGAGAAGATGAGATACACTATTGCTCAATATTGCGATGCGATGGGAATTGAGATAGAAGCTCTTCATCATGAAGTTGCTTTTGGTCAACATGAAGTGGATTTTAAATATGATAAAGCTGTTAAATCTGCTGATAATACGATTACAATAAAAGCCATTATTAAAACAGTAGCTGCACATAATGATATGACTGCAACTTTTATGCCAAAACCTTTTGCGGGAATTAATGGTTCAGGCATGCATGTGCATCAAAGTTTATGGAAAGATGGGAAAAATGCCTTCTATGATGAATCTGATAAAGATAATATCTCTATTATTATGAAAAAATGGATTGCTGGTCAATTAAAACATGCTAAAGCAATGTGTTCTGTTCTATCAAGCTGGCCTAACTCATATAAAAGATTAGTTCCAGGATATGAGGCTCCTGTCTATGTTGCTTGGGGTTTTAGAAATAGATCTCCCTTAATTAGAGTTCCTGATTTCCATGGTCATCCTAATGCTGCTCGTATGGAAATTAGATGCCCTGATCCTTCTGGAAATCCATATTTACAATTTGCAGCTCTCGTTGGAACAGGTTTAGATGGTCTTATTTCTGATGATATTCAAATTCCTGAAGCTACTGATAAAAATGTATATCACTTCTCTACAAAAGACTTAGAAAAATCAGGTATTAATTCCTTACCTGGAAGTTTAGGTGAAGCGCTCAAATTATTTAAACAATCTAACATAATGAAAGAAATTTTTGGCGAAGAATTGTTCAAAAACTATTATTATGCTAAACTTGAAGAGAACGATAAATATCGTTTAGTCGTTTCAGATTGGGAACGAGATAGATATATTACAAGATTGTAAAAAACACAGAAATTTAATTTATTTTATCTTTTTTTATTTTTATCTAAATTTATATTTTTAATCATGGCTACTAATTTATTGCTTATTACTTGCAGAAAAGAGTGAACTACTACAACCTGAAGGTTGTAGCTTCCTACGAGTGCACAATCGCTTCTACTACGGATTGGTCTGTATATCGTAAAAAACCCTTCCATTGATTTAAGAAGGATTCCTCGTTTACAGAGGGTTGATGCGATAGGAAATCATACGTCTTTTCTTTTTTACGTAAAAGAAATTTGACCATAATATTGATTGCTGAATTGAGATCCCGGTCAATATGATTTCCACAAGCGCAAATAATAACTCGTTCATGAATAGAA
>CAZBEU010000516.1:0-4764 GCA_964491005.1 uncultured archaeon
GGTGCCAATCCATAATCATATGTAATTCTCGTTGAACCACCATCAGCATCTATAACGGTAATATATATAGTCCAAACTCCTGTAAGCAAATCTACACTTCTTATTCTTATGGTTAATGATGCAGTATAAGGTGTAGTTTTATTATACCATTCATCATTTTCATTTATCAATGAAACCGTGACATATTTGATATTTCCTTCAACATCAGTTACATTGAATGAATCAAATATAATATCATCTCCATAAAAAACTGAAACACTATTAGTCATTGGATGTCCATTTATCTCATAATCATGTATTTCAGGAAGATTATTTTCTACAATAATTCCTTCTTTGAAATATTCACCAAGACCACCATCTGGATCCTCGCCTTTTATTTGAAATCTATATCTACCAATAGGATTACCAGTACCAATATGAAATTCAGCTGTAAAATTATTCTCATCTCCAAGCAAAGGAATTTCTTGAAGTATAAGCCCATCAGGTTTAAATATAACTACAGATACATTTAAATATATCCATCTATATTCTATATCGGTTACATTTACAGAGATATAACAATTATCCTCATTAGATCTATAAATTGGATTTTGACTTGTTTCTCCGGCACTGAGTTCAATGGTGCTAACCAATATTTCAGGATCATAGTTTGAAATCATGAATGGAATATATATATCTCCTGTTTTACTACCATCAATCAAAGTTAGTTTAACATAATATTCTTTGTTTAGATCAATAAAGTCTTCTCTGTTTATTGTCATATTAAAATATTTAATATTATTCTTTGGTGATGTATAAACTATATCTTGAGGTGTCTCAGTACTATTGACAATTTTCATCTGATACGTTTCAAACGTATAACTACTTACATTTGATACTAAAATTGTGCCATAGAGAGTGTCGCCAATATAATATTCATCCTTATTGAATGTAACTGAATAGTATTGAGATTCAATTGTAAGGTATGTATCAACTATTCGATTATTTAGTAAATTCTCAGCAGCATCATAGATATAAAAGGTAATATTATGTCGTCCCGATGGTGCATTATAATCTGGTGCATAAGCAACCGTAAAATTAGATGTTGTACCAATTCGAGTCATTATATATAATTTAGATGTTCCATCAATAAATGATATTTCCATATCCATTCTATTAAAGGTAGGAAATTCTTGAGCATCTACGGTATAGTTTATTGCTTCAAATACACTTACTACAGTATTATCGGTATCATTAGTATAAATAAAAGATGGGTGGATTTCCGATGTTTTTGGAAACGTATAGCTTTTTCCTTCTTCAGAAAGATGTGATGAAGAAAAATTTGTAATAAAAAGAATCGAAATAACCGAAAAGATGACGATTATGCTAATAATATGTTGTTTTTTAATTTTCATTAAGTTATCTCCTCAATAGTTTTGTTTTAATTTCTTTATTTTTGAAAAAGAGTACAATTCCTATTGGTATTAAAACAGGTAATATATAGAAAAGTACCAAATTCATAATTGATAATTCAATCTTGACTTCACCATAATAGCTAACAAGTAGATTTCCAGAATTATCTTCTAACGTAATATAGTATCTTTTTGTACTAAAATCATAGGGATTAATAGTTGGGGTTATTGTTGCTTCAATTCTGTTTTCCCCAGGTAAGAGTTCAATTGAATTAGTTTTTGCAACTTGACCATTTATTTTAAGAGTATAAACGATAGGTGTATTTTTATTATTATATATAGTTAGAAGAAATGTAGCTGAGGATCCTTGTGGAACAGAGGAAGGAAAACTCGCACTATATATTAGAAAATCTTTATTTACAGTGATTTCCACAATTTTATTGTGAAGTACTATGTTAGATTTTGAAATATTCATTTCCAATTGAAATTTATCAACATTTATATTCTCAGATAGTAATAATTCATAGGAAACCGTTTTTGTTTCTTCTTTATCTAGTGTTAATTCTTCAGATTGTTTTATGATATATTCCCCTGAAAAACTTAGATTAAATGATTGAGTATCATTTACAAGATAGTTAGTAAGACAAACTGAAACAAATAATGAATCGCCTCGTACTATTTTAGACTCATATAATAGATTAAAGTAGTGAAGTCCATTTTCTATACTGATATCTTTTACATAATCGAAAAACTTTGTAGTACCATTTCTAAGAATAAAATGAAATGTGGTTATTTTTATCTCAGCAACATCATTAATCGTAAAATTAATCCAAATAGTAGTTGAATTATTTCTACTTTTTTTAATCATAACTTCTTTAATATCACATTGTATAGAATCAGATTCTACTGTAAAATTCAGATTTATATTGTCATTTCTCGTGTTATTGAGTCTTATAGAAATGTTAACTCGCTGTCCTTGATATAAAGAATTAACATAATCAATACCATCATAATATTCAATTCCAGATGTTATAGTAAAAGATTTTGTAATTTTTGCTATTCCAAAATATGTTGTATTCGCAATAATTAGAATGGTATAACCTGATCCAACAGGAATATTGTCTGAGAATTTATAATAGAATGTTTGATTTCCATATGTAGTAGTTGTATTTTGTCCAATATAGAATTCAGTTTTATTTGCATATCTTAGGATATATGTGATATCTGCTGAAGGGATGTTATATATAGCAAATCGTTCAGAGTTATATCGGTAAGTGATATTTATTTTTAATGTATCTTGATTAAAAGTATATTTTGGATTGATTAAATCTTCTGTAAAATTAAAAGTTGCAAATATCTCCGTCATTTTATAAATATCTACAGCATAAAGATACGCCTCAGTTACTCTTAGATTTGAAAGCAAATTTTTTTCAGTGTTTGGAGTCCCACTAACGATTTCTTTATAAAATCCTGAGTTAATATCATCATAAAAATCATCTTCGAATGCTTCAAATATATCTTGTGCTCTTTCATAATAGGTTATGTTTCCAGTGGCTTCAAATAATTTTAAACATGCTTTCATCATATAAGCATTTGCTTCTAAGTCAAAAATATTATTTATTGGTGTCCAATCAGAACTACCACTGTAATATAATCCATAAGAACCTTGGTACAATGATTCATCAGTTTTTTGAAAGATTTTTATTGCATTATTTAAGTGAGTTTCTTCTGGTGTTGTTTCTTTAAAAGTATAATAATCAACCAAGACTATTATTCCCAGAGCATTTACTTTTAAATCCTTGTTTTCGTCTTCAGGATTTAAACTTTGATAAGCTGTACGATTATAAAATCCATAATTTGTATCATCCCATAAATTATTCATAAGTGTGTCCATTACATATCCTGCATATTCATGAGCTAACTCAAATAATGTTGATGATACTTGACTATTTTGAATTATTTCCAAGCAAGTTTCTATTGCATATAAATTACTTTCAGTATAAAAATAATTACTTGAAGAATTGCTATTCATAAATATTTGATATTTATCATTCCAGAATTGTGGAGAGATTGCTAATAAGAACATTTCTGAAATAGGAGAATTAAAATCACCATAAGTAGGATTGGATTGACTTGGTAGGTAGTCTAATAAAAGAGAGATAGGTATTAAATTATCTACAAGATTTCTTTTATTATTTTTAACTCCTGTTGAACTATCTACAGACTCAATAAATCCAATATCATATGGATTAATACCTCCACTATGCCATAAAGGTGTTGCTTTCATCTGATTATAGAACTCTAGTATTTCTGTACCATCGACTTCATTACCTCGTAATGTATCATATAAAAGCATATTATCAAGAGAATAAATTAAATCACTTGTAATATCTCCATCTATATCACCTTCTCTAAAATAAGTGGCCAGATCAGACCATCTATTTATGTAATAGTTACCATTGAAAAATTCCCAGAGATCTTTAAAATTGTTGGTAAATGGATCTTGTATAAGAGAAAAATCTCCTTGTGTTTTTATTGTAGAATAATCTTCATTGCCAACAATATCATTTTCAAAGGTAACACTATTATTAGGTGAATTAAAAAAAAAGAGATTCACGACAGCAAAATTAAAAAGAATCATAGAAATTATCAAATATGATAAAAATCTTTTTTTTCCTCGCTTGTTTAATTTCCTTTGTGTTGAAAACGAATTATGATAGTTCATGTATAAATTTACTCTATTAATATAATATTTATATAAACTGATATTATATTTTTAAAAAATGCTTTTCTTTAAAATTTTTTCAGAGATTTTAAAGTAAAAGTTTGAAAATAAATAGAAATTAATTAAAAAAATATTTTTATTCTTTTTTTTTTTGAATACCATTTTTTATATTTAGGAGAATTTCTGATTTATTTATTCTTGTTTGCTTCATTGAATCTCTTTCTCTAATTGTAACGGTATTATCTTCTAGTGAATCATAATCTATTGTAATACAATAAGGCGTTCCAAGCTCATCTTGTCTTCGATATCGTTTTCCTATCGACCCTGATTCATCATAATATGAATATATTAATTCTTGAAGAAGATCATTATGTATTTTTTTTGCTAATAATCTGATTTTTTCCTTATTTTTAACGAGTGGGAATATCGCTACTTGATTTGGTGCAACATTATCAGATAATTTCAGATTTATTCTATCCTCCTCAACATTAAAATTAGTTTCAAGCAAGGTGTAAATGATTCTATCAATCCCATATGCAATTTCTAAAATTTGAGGTACCTCTTTTTCATTAGAATTAATATTCATTCGTACTTCAAAGTTTTGATTAGAAAATTTACCATGACGTTTGAGATCATAATCAGTTCTAT